>JASLTU010000001.1:0-98635 GCA_030742755.1 Acidimicrobiales bacterium
TTGAGTTTGCATGGGAAGCAACGATTCAGTCTGTTGGTGATGGAACATTCGACACTGCTGGTGGCGGAATTACTATCACAGCTGAAAGAGAAGAAACTTTGGACTTCACAGACAGCTATATAAGCGTCGATCAGAGGCTTATTGTTGAATTAGGTGAAGATCGTTTCGCTTCTCTCGAAGAGTTCGGTCAGATGGATGAACTAACAGTTTGTTCACAGACAGGAACAACAAACGCTGAAACAGCTATAGAAAACTTCGGTGAAGATCGTGTGATTCTCTTTGAGACATTCGGTTTCGCTGTTCAGGCTCTACTAGCAGGCGATTGTGATTCTGTGATTATGGACGAAACAGCTGGACAGGGATATCAGGGTGAAAACTCTGAATCACTTGAACTACTAGAAGGTGTGCTTAGCGCAGACGAACTAGGAGTTCCATTCCCTAACGGTTCAGACCTTGTAGCTCCATTCAACGCAGCTATTTCTTCAATGAAAGCAGATGGATCCTTGTTTGAATTAGGTTCCAAATACTTCACTGACGCCTTCACAGTCACTTACGACGACATAGGCGACGGAGCATACGCAGAAGAAGAAGTTGTGCCAGTAGCTGGCGGGACAGCCCGACTCATGATGGAAGCTGAAAGTGATGGGATCAACCCAACAGTTAACCGCTTTGCAATTTCCGGTCACATGATGGCAGGTGCTATTTTTGACACACTTGTTTGGGTAACAGACGATCCTTGCGCATGTGTATTCGTTGGAGGTCTTGCCGAGTCTTGGGAAAGTTCCGATGACTTGATGACCTGGGACTTCAAAATACGTGAAGGCGTAGAGTTCCATGACGGAACAATGCTGGATGCTGAAACTGTTGCATTCGCTGTAGAAAGACAAGCTGCTGATCCACTCATTTCACTTGCTCTCAAGCCAGTCTTAGATTTTGGCAGAGAAGGAGGAGTGGTAGAAGTAGTTGACGACATGACTGTGCGTTTCCATGCACAACGACCTCATGTTGATTTCCCAACTTACTTCTCAGGTCAGCTTGGCTACATTCCTTCACTCGCTTACATGAAGGCAGCTATGGAGGATCCAACCTTGAACCAGATGCCTGTAGGTACAGGAGCGTTCATGATGGATAGCCGTGAGCAGGACTACATGACTCGTGTAGTTAAGAACCCTAATTGGTGGTACAACGACCATTTGGCTGCAGGAGAAGTTCTTCTTGACGCAATAGAGTTCTATGTTTACACAGATAGTGAACTTGGCGCAGGAGCAATGGAAGCAGGCGACCTTGACGGTGTATCAACCTCAAGCATTGATGCAGCTATGATCCTAAGAGAATTGGGAGATGACGGATATCATGTTGTCGAACAAGACCTTGGTGAGGAAACATTCGCGATGATGAATACCTCAAAGGCTCCATTCGATGACATCCGTGCACGAAAGGCTCTGACTTACGCAACTGCTAAGGCTGACTATTTGGAATTCATTGGCCAAGGTGAACTTAGGTCTGCTGAGACCTGGTTCCCACCAGAGTCGATTTTCCATAATCCTGACGTTAAGCAGGAAGCAGATATGCCAGAAATGGCTGCTCCACTTGTTGCAGAATACTGTGGGGATAATCCTGACAACTGCACTGATGGAAAGATCAATATGGAATTCCAGTACTCAGGACCATCAGTTCTCCAGGATCGAATATTCGATGTTCTTTCCGCAGGGTATGAGCCTTACTTCAACGTGACTAAGGACATGCTTTTGCAGGATGCACACATCACACAGACGGCAATCGGCCAGTTCGATTTCCTAACGTGGCGCCAGATGGGAGCTCGCAACCCAGATGGTGATGGTGTCTGGATTGTTTGTGATGCTATTGGACTTTTGTCACTGAACTGGCCACGATTCTGTGACCCAGCACGTGATGAGCTTGTTTATGGTGCAAGAGGCAACACAGACCGTGATGCAGTTATTCAAGCATGGAAAGATGTTGCCGTAAAAGTGCAGGAAAGCTACACATACGTGATGCTGACTCACACATTATGGAATGCAACTTATGATCCTAAATTAAAAGGAATGTGTGACTTCACATTCCCTGACGGGACAGAGCCATATTGTCGAGGAACCGGTGGCGGATACGGATCGTATTCGACCATGTGGTTTGAAGAGTAATTTGAATAAAAATCAATAATTTAAGGGCGGCTGACTATGTCAGCCGCCCTTTTATTTTTTCTTTATGAGCGGGATAGAGATTTAGTCTTTGTCAACGCTAATATCGGACTTCTAAGTTGATCTCTGACTGCAGGTGGGGGAAATGAGTTTTGTTTTAAAGCGTGTAGCCCAAATGGTTGCTGTGATTATTGCAGCAACTTTTTTGGCGTTTACTGCAATGAACTATCTGGGTGACCCATTGTTTAATATCGTAGGTTTTCATGCTTCAGTCGATTGTGATGCGGTTCTTGCTGGAGAGATCGAAGACGTTTCAGGTCAGGGAGGAACAGACGTAGGCGACTGCGAAGTTGTAGAGGCAGCAAGGGAAAAGTACCACTTGAATGACCCTCTACCTGTCCGTTATGGCAGATGGATCGGAGATGTAGTTCAAGGTGACCTTGGCACTTCGTTCAAAAATTTAATGCCTGTAACTACAATCATCGGAGATCGATTACCAAAATCAATATTTCTTATGGTGGTCGCAGAAATTTTTGCTCTTGTAATTGCGGTTCCTGCAGCTATAAGGGCTGCATATAAAGCAAATCGAGTGTTCGATAAATCAGCTACGGTTTCTTCTTTCGGTTTTATATCACTACCAAATTTCGCACTCGGTGTGATCCTCTTCTACTTATTTGTAGTTAAGTGGCAGATATTCCCAAGCCGTTACGAAGACGATGACTTTTTAAGTCGTTTAAGGTCGACAGTGCTGCCGGGAATGACTTTAGCTCTCCCTTTAGCCGCAACTTACTTTCGTCTATTGAGAACAGACCTGATAACAACTCTGCAGGAAGATTTTGTCCTTATGGCAAAAGCTAAAGGACTTTCAGATCGTTGGATAATGTTTCGCCATGTTCTCCGACCTTCCCTTTTCTCTTTGGTAACAGTTTTTGGTTTAAGCACTGGAGGTTTGATAGGCGGAGCGTTAGTTGTTGAACAAATTTTTGTTATCCCAGGATTGGGAAGAACTTTTGTAGAAGCTGTCATACGTGATGATTTTCCACTTGTGCTTGGACTGGTCACCATAATTTCGTCTTCATTCATAGCGATTAATTTCATCGTTGACATGTTTTATTCTGTTATTGATCCGAGGGTAAGCCGTGAAACTTAATCTAATAACGACAAGACGTCGTCTTAGAGGTGAAAAGCCTAAGGATGCAGATTTTGAAATCTCTGGTTCCTCTCAAATAGAAGATGAGACAAGAGAAAAACGAAAAATCGGTTTCGGTTTCTGGGTTTCCATAGGATGGATGGTCTTAGTTGTTCTGACGGCTTTCTTGGCACCGATTTTGCCTATCGCTGATCCAGATCAGACAGGAGTAGGAGGACGACTTGACTCTCCTAACTGGGACAACTGGTTTGGCACTGATACAAATGGTCGAGATATGTTTTCTAGAACAATTTGGGGATCCAGGATTTCTCTCACCGTTGGATTTTTCGCCATAGTTTTTGGATTCGCCGTTGGAGGACCCATAGGAATCGTCGCTGGGTTTTTCAAAGGAGGGACTGACAAATTCCTCTCCATCATAATTTTCATACTTTTTGCCTTCCCTGGCCTAGTACTAGCGCTTTTGATAATTTCACTTCTAGGTCAGACACTCACAGTTGTTTGCTTAACAATTGGAATCATAGGTGTTGCACCGATAGCGCGTTTAGCGCGTGCAATCACAATTTCTACCGCTGAAAGAGAGTTCGTAGCAGCAGCAAGAATCCTAGGATCAACCAACCAAAGGATCATGATTAAAGAAATTCTTCCAAACGCGACCATCCCAATGGGAGCTCTTGCGTTTTTAGGGATGGCTTTGGCGATTGTCGGAGAAGGGGGGCTTGCATTTCTGGGTCTTTCAGTTGAAGAGGGTTTCTCTTGGGGAAAGATGATTGTTTTGGGGTCTGCTTCTAGAACTCTTCAAAAAGCACCATGGGTATCTATGTTTCCTATAGGGGTCATGTTTCTAACAGTGATGTCACTTAATTATGCAGGTGACAGGTTAAGGGATTTCTTTGACGTGCGTGAAATAGGAATTGGTGGAGGTTGATAATGTCTGCTCCATTAGTTTCTGTCGAAGATCTTCATGTCAGTTTTTTAACTGAACAAGGGTCTGTACGCGCGGTAGATGGAGTTTCATTTGATCTAGAACCCGGAGAATCAATAGGAATTGTAGGTGAATCTGGATCCGGTAAATCTGTTACAGCCAAAACATTAATGAATCTTTTGCCTTCTTATGCACAAGTTGAAGGTTCAATGAAATTTAACGGAAGAGACTTAAGGGAAGTTGCCAGAAAGAAAGAAAAACATTTTTGGGGTGTTGAAATGACGATGATTTTTCAAGATCCGATGACTTCTTTAAATCCGGTTAAACGTATTGGTGAACAGATTGCTGAATCACTACGTGTTCACATGAACCGGAGTCGCAGTGAAGCGATGACTGAAGCTGGGGAACTGCTGGAACAAGTAGGCATTCCGGAACCTGCAAAAAGACTACGACAATACCCACATGAACTTTCTGGAGGTCTTAGACAAAGAGTTGTGATTGCCATAGCTTTGGCGTGTGGGCCGAGGCTTTTGATAGCCGACGAACCCACAACAGCTCTGGATGTCACAGTTCAAAAGCATATTTTGGATCTTTTAGACGATCTTCGAAAAGAGCGTGGAATGTCGATGATTCTCATAACTCATGACCTAGGAGTCGTTAAAGGTCGAACAGATGAAATTATGGTTATGTACGGAGGTCGGACAATGGAAGAAGCTCAAACTTCGGCTCTCTTCGAATGTGATGGACTGCACCCCTACACAGAAGCTCTGAATGCAACAATCCCAAGGATTGACACTCCAAGTCATACGAGACTCATTCCTATTCCAGGCAAACCTCCAGAGATAATAGGTAAAATCATAGGTTGCCCATTCGTTCAGAGATGTCGTTATTCGACTAGTGAATGTTTAACTGAGATGCCCCCATTAGTTGAGCAAGAAGAAGGACACTTTTGTGCATGCCACAATCCGGTAGGTACACCGGAAGGAGTTAATGCTAGAGAGGCTAACCAGAACGCAGGTTACACACCTGCAGGTTTAGACATGAAAGAATTTGAAACATTTGTTCGTGCGGACACGGGAGAACTCTGATGGCTGGTAGCGGAGTGGCTCAGTTGCGTGATGATGATGACATAGTTCTAAGTATCAAGAATCTAGTAATGGAATTTAAAGTAGGCCGGGATGAAATAGTCCATGCAGTTTCCGATGTCAGTTTTGATGTCAAAAAGGGTGAAACACTTGGAATCGTTGGTGAATCAGGATGCGGTAAGTCCACGACTGCTCGATCTATAGTGCAACTACCTAAGCCATCATCGGGGAACGTGATGATCTCTTCCGAAGGTGATTCAATTGAACTCACAGGCTTGAAGGGAGATGCACTTAGGAAAGTTAGACCTAAATTGCAGATGATTTTTCAAGATCCTATTTCCTCTCTCAATCCCCGAAGAATAGTCCGTGAAGTAGTTAAAGAAGGGCTAACTATTTGGCCTAAAGGTATGAGCGAACAACAAATCCAAGATCGAGTTGACGAGGTGCTCGAATCTGTTGGTATTGATCCTGAAATAGCAGCAAATAGAAGAGCTCATGAGTTTTCTGGTGGTCAATGTCAGCGGATTTCTATAGCTAGAGCTGTTGCGTTGGACCCTGAAATTCTTATTTGTGACGAGCCTGTTTCCGCTCTTGATGTTTCTGTTCAGGCTCAGATATTAAACCTTTTGGAAGAAATGAAAGACAAGTATGGTCTGACACTTTTATTTATAAGTCATGATTTATCAGTAGTTAGGAACGTTAGTGACCGGGTAGTGGTGATGTATCTAGGAAAAATTTGTGAGATAGGAGGTTCTGACAAAATATATTCCTTACCTGCCCACCCGTATACTCGGGTCTTATTGGCGTCAGCTCCTGAGCCTGCTTCAACAGTCGATGCATCTGAATCAGCAATAGGTGATGATATTCCATCTCCTATAAATCCTCCATCAGGTTGCAGATTTAGAACCAGATGCCCATCTGCACAAACCCTGTGTGAAGAAAAGGAACCCGAAATGCAACAAGTTGGAGACGACCACTTTGTTGCTTGCCACTTTCCTGTTGTGAATAATTAATCGAGCAGACTGAGTATTTGGTCCTCGTAAGACCAATCGAATTCTCGTCCTCCACTTTCTTTATGCCACTTATAGGTTTGAGCTGCCATTGTTGACAAAGTATGTTTGGGCTCCCATCCGGTATCTTTACAAATAGCGTCAATACTGAACATGACATCTCGGTTCCAACGGTGAATATTAGGAGCCAATCTTGGAATCACAGTTGTGAAACGAAAACGATGACGAATCGCCGCCTGTCTACGTGAAGCTTCTTCACTGGTTCTTATATCCACTTTCACTTTACTGGTAGCTGCTGAATCAAATTCAATGTCACCATCCCAGAGTCGTTCCATGACCTCAGAAGGTATAAACCGCATTTCTACATTTTGTCCTATTGCATCAGCAGTGGTTTTCACATAATCAATGTCAGATTGAGAACCGCTTCCGGTGAGGTTGTAGAGACGGCCGAAACTAGCAGGATTACACATAAGAGCTTCAAGTGCGCTTGCTTGGTCATCAACATGACCAACTTGACTGATAGTGGTTCCATCTCCTGGGATTAAAATCGGTCTTCCCAATTCCATTCGGGCGAACATTCTTTGTTCACGGTCGGGAATAATGTTCCTAGGTCCATAAACCATTGCGAAAGCAACTGTCGTAGATGGGAAGCCATTTTTATTTGCTTCGTCAAGGATGTCCTGACACAACAACTTGTGTAGTCCATACTCAATTTGCGAATCACCTCTCTCTTTAGGGTGATTTTCAGTGATAGGTAAAACATCAGTAGCTTCGTAAATTACTGTCGAGCTAGCAAAAATGTAATGTTCAATTTTTCCTGAGAAAATTTCAACCATTAACGCTACATCCTCAGGATGGTAAGCAGTCATGTCTTGGACAACATCAAAATCAAGTCCACTGAGAACATCGCGAATCTGGTCAGGGTCACTTCGATCAGCTTTAAGACGTGTTATCCCATCGGGAAGAGGCGCTTCAGTTTGTCCTCTGTTAAGTATTGTCACGTGATGGCCTGATTTAACTAGCTTATGCACAAGAGCTAGGCCATTGAATTGGGTGCCACCCATAACTAGAACACGCTTAGAGTCGCTCATCTGACACCATTCCAGAGATTACGTTCTTCACTCTGAGGGTCGATTAAAAGATCACAGTCGTCGTTTATCTCCATGACAGCTCTATTTTCTGTTGTATAAGCAGGCCACTCGCCAATAAATGAGGTAGAAGGATTTCCGCCCCTAATAAACGAAATCCAAGCGTCATGCATGGCTTCAGCAACATGAGTTGGAAGTTCACCTTCTCCAATAAAGACATTCACACCAGCACGATCAAGAGTATTGAAGGTAAAAGGCAATTCAAGAGAATGAGCAGAGCCAAATCTTCCTTCGAAAGCTCTTGAATCCCACGAGAAAAGATACATCCAGGTATTCCCATCATGGTTTTCTCTTGTTTCGGCTAAACGAATGGCAGGAATCCTGAAAACCCAATCGCTCCCAATAGCGCACGCCAACCAACCGGAATCATCACCAATTCTTTTCCGGTATGCGTCAATTATCTCTTTAGGGTTGTCAACGATCTTTTCTACGTACCGGAAAAGTGTTTCCTCATCAAGGTCGGTGAAACCATACAAAGACATTTCATCTTCATTGGTGCCGATAAGAAGTGGGATATCACTTGAGGATCCTTTAGCGATGAGATCTATAGGAGTCTCAGGTAAAGCTTCGTGCCCCCAGACAGGGTAGAAGGGTTGAACTCCTCTAGCTGCGAAACCCCATTTTTCAATAAGGGCTTCTTGCGCTTCAAGAATTTCAATTGCCGGTATATCTAAGATCTCTTCCGAAGTTGGATTCCCCAGCGCTTCTAATAATTCAGAAGCTATGTCCGCTCCAGCTTGTGGTTCATGTATGTGGAAAGCAGCTCCGCTCTGAGCGATGGCACGATGAAACAAACCTTTAGCTAATGGCGACGCAAGAAGATTGGCAACACTAAAAGCACCTGCTGATTCGCCACCAACGGTTACTTGATCAGGATCCCCGCCAAATGAGGCAATATTTTCTTGAATCCACTGAAGAGCAGCAATTTGATCAAGCAGCCCATTTAACCCTGAAGAAGAAAATTTCTCTCCAAAACGTTCACCTAGTTCTGTGAAACCGAAAGCGCCCAATCGGTAGTTGATTGTTACAACTACAACATCACCACGAGAGGCAAAAGAAGTTCCGTCATACCAAGCAACCCCACCTTGACCTCTTCTATAAGCGCCTCCATGTATCCAAACATAAACTGGTCGTTTCTTATCATCTGATTCAGGTGTAACGACATTTAGATATAGACAATCTTCGTCCCAACGGACAGGGAATCGATCAGTTAGACCTTCACCAGGCAATTGAGGTGAAGCAGGGCTGAAACGTTTGGCATCTCTAACACCTTCCCAATTTTTCGGAGGGACAGGGGCGGCAAATCTTAAATCTCCGACTGGAGGAGATGCATATGGTATTCCAGCGAACAGTTCAACATTATTTCTGAAACGTCCCGCAACGTCACCATATTTTGTACTTGCAATTGGATTATCAAATGTAGTGTTTTCGTTCATTTTCAAACTTTCAGAATCAGTGCTTCGCCTTGACCACCGCCACCGCAAAGACTTGCTGCTCCTAAACCTCCACCTCTGCGCTGCAGTTCATGAATAAGGGTTAGTGTAACTCGAGTTCCTGACATGCCGATTGGATGACCAAGAGCTATAGCTCCACCGTTCACATTTACAATTTCTTCACTTACTCCAAGAGCATTCATGGAAGCCAGAGCAACAGCAGCAAAAGCTTCGTTTATTTCAAACAGATCCAAATCACTTACCTCCATACCAGCTGAGTCCAATGCAGCATTAATAGCATTGCTTGGCTGGTGAAGAAGGCTTGTATCTGGTCCTGCAACCTGACCATGAGCCAATATTTCCGCAACAGGTTCCACCCCTAGTTCATTCGCTTTATCCATTGTTGTTACTATTACCGCAGCAGCACCATCTGAAATTTGTGATGCATTACCAGCCGTGATCGTGCCATTTTTTGTAAAAGCGGGAGAAAGACGGGCCATGGATTCAAGATCGGCATCCTGACGAATCCCCTCATCATCTATAACGGTTATGATGTCTCCGTTTCTTTGAGGAATCTCAACAGCACAAATTTCTTCGTTCAGAACACCATCTTTTTGTGCTTTCGCAGCACGTTGATGTGACTGCGCGGCAAAAGCATCTTGGTCATGGCGGGAAATTCCGAGCTCTTCAGTAAAGCGATCAGTTGCTTCACCCATGGAACAATTCTCAATCGTGCAAGTAAGGCCATCGAACATCATCGAATCAATAAGTTCACTATCTCCTAATCGTAAACCTGACCTTGCTCCGGGGAGCATATATGGAGAGTTAGTCATTGATTCCATTCCACCTGCGAGAACAATTTCAGCTTCTTGGAGGCGTATCATTTGTGTTGCTAAATGAATTGCATGCATACCAGAGAGACAGGCTCTATTAAGTAGAGTCGAAGGTGATGTCATTGGGACCCCTGCATCGACAGCAGCACGACGAGCGGGAACTTGTCCAATTCCAGCTGAGATCACATTTCCCAGATAGGAGAAATCAATTTGAGAGGGTTCAATTCCAGCCTTTTTACAAGCAGCCTTGATCGAAGTGGCTCCGAGATCAGTAGCTGAAATTGATTTAAGTCCGCCTTGCAGACGACCTATGGGAGTTCTTACACCAGCGAGAATAACGATAGGGGACAATTGACACCTCCAAGTCAAATCTAATTATCGCACCGTAACCGAAAACATTTGAACCCGCGACTTTAAAAAAAGTTTGTTTTTTACAGATTTAGATAATTAGATGTGCTTATAGCTTGTCGATTTAAGAAACATCAGAGAGACTTTACATATGGGTAGTAATGATTTATTAAAAGGTCTGAGAGTAGTAGAGAACTCACTTCTTGGACCTGGACTAGTAGGAACATTTCTATCCGATTTAGGAGCAGAAGTAATAAAAGTTGAATCACCTTCAGGTGATTACATACGTCAGATGACTTGGCCGATAATTGAAGGAAATTCTCTACTTCACTTACATACGCACAGAGGTAAGAGAAGCATTGCAATAAATCTTAAAGATGAAGATGGGGCTGGGGTTTATAGAAGCTTGTTGGAGGATGCGGATGTTGTTGTTGAAGCTATGCGCCCTGGAACTTTGGAACGTCTCGGATTTGGTTTTGACGAATTGTTGGAGATCAATCCAAAGATAGTTTTCTGTACAATCTCAGGCTATGGAGCGACAGGCCCATACAGGGACCTTCCAAGTCACGGAATCGCCTATGACACCTGGGCTGGTTTGATAGAACCAGTAGTTGATGAAGATGGTTTCAAAAGAATCCCTTCAATGCCCAACATCGGAATAAATGCGGGTCCTATGCTCGCAGCACTAGGGATACTTGCCGCTGTTATTAATGCCAGAGAAACAGGTCAAGGAAGGCAAATTGAAGTAGCTCAGTCAGATGCAGCTGCGTATATGGACTGGTACAGGATTGAGACATACCGGGCTTATTTGAGACCAGAAGAAGAAGTGACAGGTAATCCTGCTGATGATTATGAAAGAAGAGCCCCTGGTTTGGCTGGCATGTGGGAAGGTGTGAGGTATCAAATTTACGAAACCGTAGATGGGCATGTTTTGTTTATGGCTTCAGAAAAAGCATTCTGGCAAAATTTTTGTGAAGGTATAAACAGAATGGATTTATTCGAACGTTGGCCAGGCTCTCAATACGCTGACCACGCCCGTAACAACGTTGAACTTCAAGAACAGCTAAGAGAAATCTTTAAAACACGAACCAGTGTTGACTGGTTGAGCTTTGGACAAGAAAAAAATGTTCCCATAGCACCAGTTAATGACCATGAAACAGTTACTGAGGACCCACAGTTCTTGCAGAGGATGCCTTTCATTCCTCAAGATGAAATCGGGGCTGATCAGTTGCCCTTACCTGTTTACATTGACGGAGAACTTCCTCCCGACCCGACTAAAGCTCCAACAGTTGGGGAGCACACTGATGAAATATTGGCTGAACTTGGATTAGATGAGCAGACCATTGATGATCTTCGTGAAAAAGGAGCAATTGGTGCTCAGCAACAATCTGATTGAGATAAACCATGGCGCTTAGTTCGCTTAGTAGATCCGTGGAGGGCCATGTTGTGTTAATCACGGGAGCGGGTTCAGGCATAGGGCGTGCTACAGCACATTTGTTTGCTGACCACGGTTCATCTGTGGCCGTAACTGATATTGATCCACAAAGCGTCGAAAGTGTCGTTGAAGAAATCAGCCAGAGCGGTGGGAAAGCCAGAGGATGGGAGCTTGATGTCACCGATGCAACAAAAATAAAAACTGTTATCGAAGAAGTGTCTCGCTGGGATTCCGAAAACAACGAAGTTATTGATGTCCTTGTTAACAATGCCGGTGTTTCTATGCCAGTGGCTATCAACGATCCTTTGATGGAAGATCAGTGGCAGAGTGGAATTGATGTTCTTCTCAGCTCGCATATGCGTCTTATAAGAGAATCTTTACCGTATTTGAATAATTCTGTCGCCCCACGAATCATAAATATTTCTTCAACCGAAGGAGTTGGAGGTTCAGCAGCAGCATCAATTTATACCGCTGCCAAACATGGAGTTGTCGGACTTACACGAGCCCTAGCAGTAGAGCTAGGAGAAAGCGGGATAACAGTTAACGCAGTGGGGCCAGGTCCTATAAGGACGGGTATGACAGATGAAATACCAGAAGAAGCTAAACAAAAATTTGCACGACGAAGAGTTCCAGTTCGAAGATATGCAGAACCTGAAGAGGTTGCACATGCGATTTTGAGCCTTGCTCTACCCGCATCAAGTTATATAACTGGACACTTGCTAATGGTTGATGGCGGTATGACTATCAAAAACAACTAGATAAAAATTTTTAGCCTTGAAATAGACTCAAACTTTCATAAAGAACTGAAGGAGTTTCGCTGCCTTTTACGTGTATAGCCACTTCAGTAGAAAGCAAAGTTCCTGCTTTATGTGCTTTAGCTTCTTTCGTGCGCGTTCGCGCATGAACAGTGGAACCTGCTGGTACAGGTGCGAGAAAACGAAGACGGTCGCCTCCGTAGTTGATCACATTTTGAAAACCTTTTAAACGTAACCCTGAAGAGCCTTCGAGCATCAAACTAAGAACTGGCACCAAGCTGAGTGTGAAGAATCCATGTGCAATAGTTGTACCGAATGGTCCAGCTGCTGCTTTTTCTTCGTCAATATGGATCCATTGGTGGTCTCCAGTTAGGTCAGCAAAAGCATTTATTTTTTCTTGACTTAATTCGAATTCTGGACCCCAGTCACTCCATTCTTCGCCTGCGGTGGCGTTCAGGGCGTCTATGTCGTCAAAAGCAATTTCTTCCATTTTAATTTCCTTTTGGTTTATGTTTTCTTAGCAGTGGCTTCTATTATGTCTCAACCAACCACGGTAAGTGTAAGGATACCGTAGGCAGCCTATTGGAGGAAATGTGGACAGACATTATAAAGAGGCATGGGAGGAATTGACAGCAAAGGGAGCTCCATTCTCTTGGTCTAATATTGAAATCAGGAATAATCTGACCAGAGTCTACGATTCCGCTCCCTCGAACCTTGTTGACATTTGGAGTATGTCTGCTGCTCACGGAGCGAAAGATTATCTGATCTATGGTGATGAGAGAATTTCTTATCAAGAAGCTCACTTAAAAGTAAATAGCTTCGCTTCTTATCTTCATAATTTGGGTATTAGACATGGTGACAGAGTTGCAATACTGATGCGAAATTACCCTGAATGGGTTTTAACCTACTGGGCAGTCGCTTCATTGGGAGCCGTAGCAGTAGGGATGAATGCATGGTGGACAGGTCCAGAGATTGAATTTGCCGTAGATGACTGTGACCCCAAAGTGGTCGTCTGTGACCAAGAAAGAATGGAAAGAATTATCCCTCACTTAGGCACTCTTCGAGGAGAAGGTGATGTTCATGTTGTAGCAGTTAGAACAGTAGGCGACCTACCCGAAGACTCTATTCTCTGGGAGGATGCAATCTCTATTGGCGAAGAACTTCCAAATATTGCTGGAGTTTCGATCGAACCTGATGATGACGTCTGTGTTTTTTATACGTCTGGAACGACTGGTCATCCAAAGGGAGCAGTTCTAACTCATAGAGGGGCTGTTTCGAATCTTTTAAATTTGGCATTTTGGTCAACAATGTCAAAATTAGCTGAGCAGAAAGCTGTAGAAGCAGGTGAACCACCAAAAGGTTCTGATAAGAAAGTTGGTGAAAGCAATCCGGGTTCCGTATTAGCAGTTCCTCTTTTCCATGTAACAGGATGTAACTGTTGCATGCATCCTGTCACTGCAGCGGGTGGGAAGCTTGTCCTGATGCATAGGTGGAATCCTGAACAAGCTTTGGAGATTATCGAAAGAGAAAGACCTACAACATTTACAGGTGTGCCGACGATGGCGCGAGAACTTGTAAATAGTCCAGATTTCTCAAAGAGAGACACAAGTAGTCTTGACAGTCTTGGAGGGGGTGGGGCTGCAGTTCAACCTGATTTAGTTCAGAAAATTGAAGAAAGGCTTGAAGGTAGGCCAAGTACAGGTTACGGATTGACCGAAGTGAATGGTGTAATAACGGTTAACGCTGCACATTTCTTTCTAGCTAAACCAGAATCAGCAGGTTCACCTTGTCCAGTAATGGAATCCCGAATAGTTAATGCAAACGGTGAAGACCTACCTGTCGGCGAAGAGGGTGAGCTTTGGGTAAAGGGAGGAAATGTCTTTCGTGGTTATCTGAACAGACCAGAAGCTAATAGAGAAGTTCTTACTGAAGGCTGGTTTCACACCGGAGACATTGCTTACTTCGACGAAGATGGTTTTCTCTTTCTTGTAGATAGAGCTAAAGACATGGTTCTCAGAGGTGGAGAGAATGTTTACTCAGCTGAGGTAGAGGCAGCTATTTATAAGCACCCTTCCATTGCAGAAGCTGCGGTTTTTGCAGTTCCTGATGAACGCCTCGGAGAAACTGTTGGGGTTGCAATTTATTTACTCCCTGAAACTACATGTTCAGCTCAGGAACTGAAAGATCACGTTAGTTCTCTAATAGCTTCTTTTAAGGTTCCAGAACACATTTGGTTTGTAGATGAAGCATTACCTAGGAATGCGAATGGTAAGTTTTTGAAACGAGAATTGAAAGAAAGACTTACTAGTTAAAGAACAAGTAAATGTTAAAGGGGGGGGAGTTAATGAGTATCTATCTGGAAGACAGTAAAGCACCAGTTGATAATGAAGTCACAGCATTTGATTTAGAAGTCACAGGAGAAATTCCCAAACAACTTGAAGGAAGATGGTTACGTAATGGACCCAACCCTTTTGGTTCTGTGGACTCAGAGGCTTATCACTGGTTTCTAGGTGATGGAATGATTCACGGTGTTCGACTACGAGAAGGTAAAGCTGAATGGTACCGAAATCGTTGGGTCAGAGGTAGAGACTTAGCTGAAAAGCTTCAGGAAGAACCACCAGCAGGAAGCAGCTTTGGGGACTCTGGATTCTCACCTAACACTTCAGTGATTGGACACGGCGGCACTACCTTCGCATTAGTAGAGGCAGGAACTACTCCTGTTGCAATGACATACAATTTAGAAACTGTAGGGTATGACAATTTTGACGGCACGTTACCCGGGGCGTTTAGTGCCCACACGAAGTTAGATCCGATCAAGAATGAATTACATGCTGTCTGTTACGCGTATCCAAACATTCTTGATCGCTTGCAGCATGTGGTGATAGGGGAGGATAATCGGGTAAAAAAAGTTACCGATATTCCAATTGAGGGCATGCCGATGGTTCATGACATGTCACTTACTGAAAATTATGTGATTATCTATGATTTACCGGTTTGTGTTGATTTAGATCTAGCTATAGCAGGTAATCCGTTTCCATTAGCGTGGCAAAATGATCGTCAGTCAAGGATCGGTTTATTGCCTCGCGATGGGCAAGCATCCGATATTGTCTGGTGCGAGGCCCCTTTGTGTTATGTTTTCCATCCTGTCAATGCTTTTGAAGTTCACGAAGATGAACATGAAAATAAAATTATTATTGACCTTTGCAGGTATGAGCGTATTTTCCAAAAAGACCTTCAAGGCCCAGCAGGTGACACTCCTTCTCAACTTGCAAGATGGACTGTTAACCCTGAGACTCGAACTGTAAGCGAAGAAATTGTCAGTGATATGGCACATGAGTTCCCAGCTCATGATCCAAGAGTTGTAGGTCGTAGACATCGTTATGCCTACACCGCTCTTGGTTTTGATCTTGGACCCACATATAGAACTGATATGGAAACCGGAGAAGTAATTTTTCATGATCATGGCGAAGGCCGATTCGGAGGAGAACCAATATTTGTGCCACGTGAAGGGTCCACAAGCGAAGAAGACGGATGGGTTTTGGTTTGTGTGAATGATCGTAAGGGTTCACCAGCAGAATTAGTGATATTGGATGCCACTAATATTAAAGAAAAACCCATCGCTCGAATCCATCTTCCACAGAGAGTCCCCGATGGTTTTCATGGTGCTTGGGTTCCAGACAGTGTGGTGTCGCCTGATGAATAAAAATTATGCTCAGATTGAACGACAAGAACTTTGTGATTTATTTGAATCAGTCGGACCTGATCACCCGACGTTATGTGAAGGTTGGAATGCAGCTGACCTAGCAGCTCATTTAGTGCTTCGTGAGAATTCTTTGAAATCATTCGGTCTGGTAGTGCCTGGTTATTTAGCGAAAAAGCTTGCTAAAGCGACTAAACAATTAGCTCGAAAAAAACCATTTGAAGAATTGGTAGACAAGGTGCGTTCAGGGCCTCCTTTTTATTTAAAGAGGTTTGATGAGGCGATGAATCTTTTTGAGTTCTTCGTTCATCACGAAGATGTTCGGAGAGGAGTGTCAGGGTTTACACCTCGCACTGATATCAACGATCTCGAAGATGCTTTGTGGGCGAAACAGGAGCGGTTCTCCAAGCTTTTAGTTAGGGGCCTTAAAGGTGTTGATATAAAACTTTTAAATAGTTCCGGAGAAACGATCCACTTGGGTGGTGGTGGTAAGCCAGTTGTATTAGAGGGTAAACCTAGTGAGCTTGCATTGTTTCTTTTTGGTAGGCGTGATAACAGCGAAGTTAAGTTAAGCGGTGATGCTGAGGCAATAAATGAAATTAATACTGGAAAGCTTGGCGGTTAGTTCAGGAAGTATTCGTATTAAGAGCTAGTTGACTATTAAAAGAGCAGTCATGTCTGGGTGTAGAGCACAGAAGAGAGGGTAGCTTCCAGGTTTTGATGTATCTATCTGGAAATTGTCGCCTGGGTTTAGAACCCCGGAGTCAAACTCTTGCAATTCAGGCGCATCTGGAGTACCGGCGCTGATTGTATGAGGCACAGAGTCGCTGTTGTTGAAATAGACACTTTGTCCTGCTTCAACTTCGATTTCATCTTCAAAGGCAAAATTTGTTACCAGCGATTGTTTCGCACCTTCGGGAAAATTTTCACCTTGCACTAAGGACCGTTCTTCTACAGAACGGGTATCGCCGAAAGGAGCGATAGTTGGGTTCCACATGGAGAAAACACCTAGCTGATTATCATGTTCAGGATCCACCCAAGCATGCATCATCCAACCCAATGCTTTGTGGAATTGACCACCTGTCGACTCGCATTCTTCTTCAGAAACGAATGTGTCTCGTCCTTGAGAGTTGCGTCGACATAGATTTAGGTGAACATGCCAGTTGTCGAGATCACCGGTAAAACCTTCTGGGTGTTTGTATACGTCGTTGCTAGTTTCAGAATTTTGTGAAATATCGGGAGTAAGCATAAAAGCACTACCTACTAGAATCATCGGTTCTCCGTCCCAAACTCCATTATCACACCTTCCGATTGCTCCTTCAGGAACAGTTTTGTCAGCAAGTGCGTAAAGAAGAATCTCTGGGTTTCCTGGGTCGAAACCATCGGCAAAAAGATCAACACGGTAAAAGTGAGAACCCATATTCGGAGTTTGAATTTGATCAGATATGTAACCATTTGCACATGCTTTGTTTACATCTTTATGATCTTCTAGGAATTCGTTAAGTTGATTTAGTTCAGATACCAGTTCATTCAGTTCACCTGATGAAAGCCCCATAGTTTCAGGTATTGGAGAATTTGAAGCAAGTAGTTCTTGTAAATCGAGATACGAGCAAGGAAGGGATTCTTGTTGACATCTCGATTGAGTTCCTATTGGCCCTTCAAGCAGAGTTGGCACTACACCCGCAGATGTTTGTCTAAATACGTATCTCGTAAATCCTGGTGCACCTCCAGCGGATGGTTCTAGATTGTCTGGTAGTAGCCAATCAGCTCCGCTTTGAGTGAAGGTTGCGGCTTTAGCAATGTAATCGTTTAATTGTTCGACATTTTCTATTGTCAAAGGATCCATAGTGGTAGTTGTAGCAACAGCAGCAGTTGAATTTGTTGAAGTAGCTTCCACAAAAAATAGTTGGAATTCAACGATTGCTTCATCTTCAACGGACACCACAATTGAAGCTGATGGAGCTTCAACTTGGTAGTCGCTTAAAGCGATCTCAAATTTTCCAACGACTGTCATAATTTCGCCGACTAATTGTGCCTGTAATTCAACTTCGACCTGATTAGTTAGTCCGTTCACTGTCAGAGAACCGGAAACGTTTGATTCAGTCATTTGTTCATTGTTTATAGATATCTCTTTATCAAGTGCAAATACTGCGTTTGGATGGCTATTGGTATTAAGAGCACTCTGAACTTTTGAATCTCTCATTGATCTGTCAGTTCTGAGCTCTCTTAAATCAGCTGTTATCTCTGCTTTTACAAGAGAGCCTTCAATGAAGTTAAGCGTGCCGTCTACATTAGGAGTTCTTCCTACTGCTGTAACTTCTCCGATACCTCTTGCAAGTTCTTCTTGTATCCGAAAACCAACGAAAGAACTTGTTGACTCATCAATACCAAAAGATCCAATTGTTGTATCAACTATCCATGTCCCCGTAATGTCAGTTACTTCAGTCGAATCCAGTGCAAGAGTTGTAGTTGTTGCAACGGTTGATTCTGGGGGGGTTGGCATTTGTATGCTGGTTTGGACAGCTGCTATTTCTTCTGCTTCAGCTACACATTCTTCTAACGTGGTTTCGTTAGTAAAGCATTCTTCTTCGCATTGAAGTGAGTTGGAAGCAAGATTGCAGAGTTCAATCACCGAATCAAAGGACTCTCCTTCAAAGGGAGTTGTGAAGGTCGGCAAAGTCGTTGTAGTTGAAGAAGTTGCTTGTGTGGCGGAGGCTATTTGTATAGCAGATTCCAAGTCTGGAGGTGGAGGTGCATCGTCACGAAGAAGAAACCACCACCCAGCGAGAAGAGCTATGCCGATAAGAGTAACTGTTGTTAAAAGTAGTTTTTTTGTCATATTTTTATCGATTTGTCGTCCGTTACATACTAGGAGAATTAAAGTGACGATCGCTCGGCTTCTAGCAATTAGAATGGTCTGAGTTGCAGATTCGGATTGTCAGGAATTTGCATTGGTTTTGAAGTAACTAATTTTATTTGGCGGATGGCTAGGTTGAGGTTAAGAAATGATTATGAATGAAGAATTGCAGCTTCGTTCCCAAAAAGTAGCGGCTAGTAAAGCAGCTTCAGTCGTTTATGCAATGACGCGGTTTTTTCTTCGTGTTTTTCTTTGGTCTTATCTGCGTGTTGGAGTCTCAGGCAAGGAGCATCTTTATGGAAAGGATGCTTTAATAATGGCTCCAGTTCATCGTTCCAATCTTGATTCAATTTTGTTAGCACCGCTTCATAAAAGAAGAATGAGAGCATTGGCAAAAGAGAGTCTTTTTAAATTGCGTCCATTTGCATGGTACCTTTCCGCCTTAGGTGCATTTCCTATAAGGAGAGGAAGTGCCGACCGAGAATCAGTAAAAATTGCAAAAACCCTTTTAGAGAGTGGTGCAACACTCCTTGTTTTTCCTGAAGGGACACGTCAGGAAGGTAATCAAATTGGTGAACTTTTTGACGGGACTGCATATTTAGCTGCAAAAAGTGGAGTTCCAGTTGTGCCTATAGGTATTGCTGGGACTGAAAAAGCTATGGGTTCAGGTAGCAGGATACCCAAACCCTATAAGGTCAGAATTTGTGTAGGTTCCCCGATACCAGCTCCAGATAAAAACTCAAAACGTAGTTCGTTAAGCAGTTGGACGCAACGGCTAACCTTGGAACTTCAAGCTGCACAAGATGCTGCTCAGGCTCTTGTAGACAACTAAAACTAAAGTAAATCGAAATCATCTTCATTCATGAAAATTAATTTAACATCAAATAAAGTCCTTCTAGGGCGGGTGAGTTCAGTTGTCGCTATAACTCTGATGGCTCTTGCGCCTAGCGTAATAAAACTTTCAGAAATGGAAATTTTCAGACTTATTTTCTGGAGACTTTTAGTAGCAAGTTTTTTTTACTTTAATCTTTACGTTTTCACAAAGCGGAAACTTTCTTTCAAAGAAGTGAGGTTCTCTCTTATGGGAGGACTTGTTTTCGGTGTTCAATTAATTTTATTTTTCTCTTCTGTGCGTGAGACCAGTGTTTTGAACGCAATGGTTATTGGTTCTCTTCAACCGATAATTTTTTTATTTATCGCTACTAGATTCTTCAACGAAAGACCTTCTCGTTCGATTTACTACTGGTCGTTTTTAAGTCTTGTGGGTACAGCATTGACCATCCAAACCGGTAGGGAAGAGGGAGTCACAAGTATTTCAGGTGATGTTTTAGCCTTTTTTGGGATGCTTTTATTTTGTTTGTACTTTGTGGTGAGCAAAAAAGCAAGAACAGAAATCGATTCTGTCCCTTATCAATTGTGGTTAACTATTTTCGCTTTGATTCCTGTCTCCATCGCTGCACTAACAATAGGTGAAGGGTTAGCGCCACCTAGTGGCGAGGAATGGTTCCCTGTTTTGATAATTTCCTTGATTCCCGGAACTGGCCATCTCTTACAGAATTTTGCACACGGTCATGTTTCACTTGTCTTAATGGGGCTTATAAATCTTCTAGCTGTTGCAGTTGTGCCCCTTTACGCATGGTGGCTACTAGAGGAAAAACCTGGTTTGGTGCAACTATTGGGAATTGTATTAGTGATAGGAACACTAGCGATGGTGGTAAGTCGACCAACTAGGCAATTAACGGGAATCGGATAGATGAACAAAGGTCTGATACAAGCCGTAGGCGCATATACAGTCTGGGGTATTTCTCCAGTTTTTTGGAAAGGTCTATCAGAAATTCCAGCAATGTACTCATTAGCTCACCGCATGTTTTGGACTTTTGTAGTCATGGCGATAGTCCAAACATTAAGACGCTCATGGCCAAGGTTTAAAGAACAAAACTCAAGTAACAGATCAAGGGTAATTGTGATCATTTCATCCTTATTGATCGGCACAAACTGGCTTGTTTGGGTTTGGGCAATGAATGTAGATCGAGTAGTCGAAGGGAGTTTAGGTTATTTCATCAATCCTTTAGTAAGTGTCTTCTTGGGAGTTGTTTTCTTAGGCGAGTCACTTCGGCGAAGGCAGTGGTTAGCGGTGTCTTTGGCTGCAATTGGAGTTATATGGTTAACGATTTCAGTTGGTTCATTGCCATGGGTCTCTTTGCTGCTTGCAGGCACTTTTGGTCTATATGGGCTTTCAAAGAAATTAACTGAACAGACTCCAATCAATGGGTTGACATCTGAGATGCTTGTAATGCTTTTGCCAGCGTTTGTTTACTTGTTAGTTTGCACATTTAATGGCAGCCAAACTCTAGGTGGAACAAACTCTCTTGAAGTAATACTTTTAGTTGCCAGTGGATGTTTTACAGCAGCGCCACTTTTATTATTCGCAAATGCTGTCAAGGAAGTTCCGTTGAGCGTTATTGGACTATTACAGTTTCTAGCTCCTACCGCCCAGTTTCTTCTCGGAGTTTTGGTTTATGACGAACCTTTTGACATGATGCAACTAGTTGGATTCATCATCATTTGGTCAGCTTTGATAATTTTTGTAACTGACAACCTCAACTCGTCAAAGTTGATAAGTAATAGGTAGTCCTAATTAAATTTAGCTAATACGTCTTCTACGAATGGACGAATTTCTAATTCAAGTTTACGTTTATTGATGGAACGCGAGGAGATTACTTTTGCACCTTTGGCTTCCAAAAAGCTTGCAAATTTTGATGCTGCCTTTCCGGGATTTGCAGCGTGGGTCATGAAAGCGATTACGTTTTTACCCCAAAGAGGAGGAATGAGGTTAAGTTTTCCAATATCGCCGGGACGGTGACCAAAGAGGATTAAACCATCTACCCAAGTTCCAACAAAAATAAGATCAGCATTTGCTAACTCTTTATAATCAAGATTTTCAGTTGATCGGACGGTGACCTTATTCCCCAACGAAGTGACTGCTCCTCCGATAAGTTCTGCAGCTTTTTTTGTATTACCAGAACGACTTTGGTGTATTACAACAATGTTCATCTGCAAAACCTCTTATATCCATCTATGGTGGGAAGCATTAGTTGAAACCAATGCAGTAGAAAGTGTATCAACTAGGTATAGCCGGCGAGTGGGGATTTAAATGGGCAAATTAGAAAAAAAGGTTGCACTGATAACTGGAGCAGGTTCAGGTATAGGTAAAGCTACAGCTGAAAGGTTTGCTGATGAAGGGGCTCAGGTTGTGGTCCAAGACTTTAACGAAGCGTCTGCGGAAGAAGTTTCAACAAGTCTTAAAGGTGCTGGGCATTTTGCGATGGGTGGCGATGTCTCTAATGAGCAGGATATGAAAAGTGTCTTTTCAGAGATTGAAGAGAGATTTCAAAAGCTCGATGTTTTAGTAAACAACGCTGGCGTTTCAGGTGGCCCTGATGGTTTGGGCAGCATTACGCATGACTCCTTCATGAGGATGCTTGAGGTTCATATGGGCGGAACCTTTATTTGCACACAAGCGGCCATGCCATTAATGAGTGCTGGGAGTTCCATAGTTAATCTTTCCAGTATTGCAGGTTTAGCAGGATGGGGGCCGGTGCATTATGCGTCGGCAAAAGGGGCAATTTTAGGTTTTACCCGAGCTTCGTCGCGCGAACTAGGAGGATTGGGGATTCGCATAAATGCAGTGGCACCGGGAGTGGTTGAAACACCTATGACTGAAGACTTAGACGATGCATTGCTGGCCCCCTTAATAATGATGAGCCCTCTTGGTCGCATGGGTCAAGCTGAAGAGATCGCTTCAACAATTCTATATTTATCCTGCGATGACAGTTCTTTTATTACAGGTCAGTGGATTTCACCAAATGGCGGTTTAATAACTATCTAGAAATTATTCGTGGTCAAACTATCTAGAAATTATTCGTGGTCAAAAAGATTTAAAACGTGTCAGATGCTCTCTTGGTTGAAGAAGTCGTTAAGAGATTTGTCAACCAGTTCTGATTCACTAGGTTCAGTCGCCTCAAGCGAATTGATCCAAGTCAAACTTGCGTAGTCATTCATAACAGCGCCAACATCGGTTTCGACCGGTTGAATTTCAGCGTCTCCCCAAGACATTTGAACTCTGTATGAGTTTTCGTGTCCCGGTTTAGGCTCCAATTTAGCTTCAGTCATCGAACGAGTCGAACGTTTTGCTACCTCTGTATAGCGCCAACCTTTTAGCTCAGCCAATGGTTTATTCGGGACGTTGATATTTAACACCGATGGTTTTTTTGGGGGTTGGGAAATAATTGAACTGACAGCTATTTTTGCAACTTCGGCAGCAGTCTCCCAAATCTGATTTTTAAGAACCTCTTCGATTCCTTGACCTTCAATTCCCCAGCCAGTAACCGCTTGGCTTACAGCGACACCTGTTATTCCGGCATTTCTAGCAGTAAAAGCGGCACCGAGCGTTCCAGAGTGATAAACGGAATTTCCAACGTTGCTACCAGGATTAATACCAGAAACCACGAGATCAAAGGAGTCTTCTAAAACCCCTCGTGTTGCATACATGACACAAAGAGCAGGCGGTCCACTAATAGCCCAAGATTTTTCAATTTTGTCAATAGTTACCTGATGAACTTCTGGTCTGGAAATATGAAGTGCACCTATCGCTGCTCCAGCACCTGAATACTCTTGATCAGGGGCGGCAATAGTTACCTCTCCAAGATCGAGCATGGAACGAGCTAAGACGTGAAGTCCTACTGAATCGATTCCATCATCATTAGTAACCAGTATTTTCACACTCAAGACCGTATCTACATCATTGGTAGTTGAGGTTAAAACTCAACCAAAGAGATCAATTGTTTTAGTCTTCGATCTTTTCCTGAACCCTTACTTTTTCTTCAAGCGACTCCCACAGGCGCATAAGTTCAGAAGCATTATCCTTCGCAGTCTCATATTCCTCTACTAGAGATTCAGCTTCTTCTGGATTTTTGAAGAGATCAGGGTCATTAAGTTTTTCTTTTGCTGTGAGCAGAGAGGCCTCTGCTTTTTCCCATTTTTTCTCGACTCTTGTGAGCTCACGCTTCAACTCACGTATACCTCCATCAGTTTTCTTTGATTGTTTCTTATCTGTTTTGATTTTTTTAATAGTGGTATTTGGTTTTGTCTCATTAAATGACGGGTTAATTATTCGATCAGGCACACCAGTATGCAATGTGGCTTTCGATTCGCGTACTTCGATTAGATCATCAGCTACCGACCTTATGAGATGTCGATCGTGCGTAATCAGTATCACAGTTCCCGGATAAGCGCTTATAGCTTCCTCAAGTACATCGCAACTAGGTAAGTCAAGATGGTTAGTTGGTTCATCAAGAATGAGTAGATTTACAGGCACGCAAAGAGCTTTAGCGAGAGCTAAACGTGTTTGCTCTCCACCTGACAGGTCTGAAATAAGTGAGTCAACTGAATCACCTCTAAAGCCAAAAGATGCAAGATAGGTACGTAGATTTCTAGCGTGTTCTTCGGCTTGAGGAACAGTTCGTAGTTCCTCCAAGACAGTTTTTTTAGGATCGAGTATTTCTGCCTGCAGCTGATCAAACCATGACATGTCAACATTTTTTCCACGAAAAATATTTCCATGAGTTTGTTTAAGTTCTCCGGTGATCAGCTTGACTAGAGTAGTTTTACCAGCGCCATTAGGGCCGATTACAGCTATATTTCTACCTCTTTCAATGGTGAATGAAAGATCCTCTAAGATCATCTGATTTTCATAACCTGCTTGAACTTCTTCGAATTCAACAACAATTCGAGAGGAGCGCCGTGGTTCAGGGAAATTGAACTTGGTTCTAGCAGTTTCTTCGTTTTCGATTTCTATTTTCTCAAGTTTTTCTAAAGCTTTCACTCGGCTTTGCACCTGTTTTGCTTTTGAAGCTTTATACCGAAAGCGTTCAATAAATTTTTCTGTACCAGCTACTTCTTTAGCCTGTTGGGCGGCCAAAGTTTTTTGATACTCGATACGTTCTTCTCTGGCTACTACAAATTCTCCGAAACTTCCGGTGTATTCAGTGGCCCGACCTGCTGATATTTCAATTACTCGATTTGCTATCCCATCTATAAAGTCACGATCATGACTTACGAACAGTAACCCGTTATTCCATTTACCTAAATAAGTTTCTAACCATGTAACACTGTCAACGTCCAAATGATTGGTTGGTTCATCAAGAATTAAAAGATCCGGTTTTGACAATAAGAGTCGCGCCAGTGCAACTCGCATCTGCCAACCTCCAGAAAGCTCGCCTATATCACGACTATGGTCATGAGCTCTAAAACCCAACCCGGACAGAAGACGGTGTGCTTCAGCTTCGATAGAGTAGCCACCAATTTGCTCAAATCTTGATTGTGCTTCTCCGAATTCGGAAATAAGTTCCGATTTGTTCTCACCGCTTGCTTTTTCGAGTTCTGAGCTCAATCTTTTTAACTGAGTAGCCAATTGGTTAGTGTCTGCTGAACCTGAGAGAACTTCTTCTAAAACATTTTTACCTTTGCTCGCTTTAAGTTCCTGAGGAAGGTAACCAATTTTCATTTCTTGTTGCTTATGGATCTCTCCTGCATCAGTTTCTTGAAGGCCAGCAAGTATCTCCAATAAGGTCGTTTTTCCAGTTCCATTACTACCAATCAGTGCAATGCGGCGGCCAGGTCCAAGCTGAAGAGAAACGTTTGTGAAGAGAGTTCTAGGTCCAAAAGATTTAGTTAATCCAGAAGCGGTCAGCACATGAGTGAGACTACATCCTAGAAAGCAATAGAAGTAACAGGAGAGCTAATTAGCGGCGGAATTCCATCTGAGAACCGCGGCGGCTGAGGTCATTCCTGCTCCAAATCCGACTAGAAGTAGCAAGTCGTCTTGTTCAACTCGACCAGAGTCTATTGAATCTATGAGAGCCAACGGAATAGAAGCTGCAGATGTATTTCCAGTTCTGTCCATTACTAAAGCCGCTTTTTCTTTTGCAATACCTAGACGCTTCATCGCAGTGTCGATAATACGGACATTTGCTTGATGCGGAATAACAAGTGAAATCTCATCACTTGTTACTCCAGCTTTCTCCATAGCTGTATTAGCAGCATTTTCCATAGCTATAACAGCGCGTCGAAAAACTTCTTGTCCGTGCATAATAATTTTACCGCCATGTTCGCAGTAGAGAAGATCAGCGGCAGAACCATCAGCCATAAGGTCCCATCCTAGAAAACATGGCTGGTCCGAAGTTCTTTCGATCACAACTGCTCCTGCTCCGTCACCGAAAAGAACACAAGTTGTCCTATCTTCCCAGTCTGTGAATGTGCTAAGAGAGTCACTTCCAATAAGTAGAATTTTTTGCATTCCGCTATCAGCAAATTGCATTGCAGTAACGAGCCCGTAAACAAAACCAGAGCATGCAGCGTTTAGATCGAAAGCACCGCATGATAGACCTAGATTATTTTGCACAATCGAAGATGTGGCTGGCACTACCTTGTCGGCCGTTGTGGTTGCAAGTATGAATAGATCTATTTCCTCAGGTTTGACTCCAGCTTTTTCTAACGCTGCTTTACCTGCATTAGTGGACATTTCACTTACTTTTCCATCAATATGTCGGGTTGAAATTCCACTTCTCTCTCTAATCCACTCATCGGAAGTATCAACCATTTTTGACAGTTCATCATTTGTAAGGATTCTTTCAGGAAGATCTATACCCCAACCTGTAATTCTTCCAAATGTCATTACTGAACCTTTCAATAAAATTTTCTAGATGGCTTCTAACAAAGGTAGCGCTTAAAACCCTAAAGATGTGTTTCTCTCTTTTTTGCGACTAAGGTCAGGCAGTTATGAACGACCATGAAATAGCAGGTCTTTTAGCGCGAGAAGCTGGAGAGTTGCTTTTAGAGCTCCGAGAAAAAGGCTTTAATGAAGGAGTTTCGGGATATCAACTGCAGGTAATGGCAGACCGCGAAGCACACCTTCATATCAGCAAACGCCTTAGCGAGTTGCGTCCAGAAGATTTTTTGCTGTCAGAAGAAGGGCGAGATGATAAAGGTCGTTTAGAAGCTGAGAGAGTATGGATTGTCGACCCTCTTGATGGGACACAAGACTTCGGACGTGTAGGAAGCATTGAATGGGCGGTACATATTGCTTTAGTTTCAGGAGGTCAACCTTTGGCCGGAGCAGTTAATTTGCCGGCTATAGGAACTCTTTACGGAACTCTTCAAATTCCGACAAAGCAAGACACAGCAAATGATCCTCCTGTAGTAATAACTAGTCGCTCCCAATGGGGCGATGCTGAGGCAGTTGCAGCGTCTATAGGGGGAGTGGTTCGTTCAGTTGGTTCAGCGGGAGTCAAGGCTATGGCTGTTGTAAGTGGAACTGCCGATATCTATGTGCACCCTTCAGGCTTATACGAATGGGATGCATGCGCTCCGGCTGCGGTGGCTGCATCTGCTGGGCTGGATGTTAGAGGAGTAGATGGTTCTGTCTTAACATATAACAAAGAACGACCAGTCGTTCCCGGACTTTTAATAAGTAAACCGGAGTTCACTTCTGCGGCTTTGGATGCATTGCATTACTAAAAAACTTTAAGAAAGTAATTTTTCACGCTAATCTGGTGGTTCCTACGAAAAGAAGACGGTTGGAATCCGTCACTGTCCCGCAACTGTGTTCCTCATTGAGGTAAGTCAGACCTAAGAGTAGGAATTTAAGAATACAAATAACCATGAGTTCCCGAGGAGGAGCGGTTAAGGAAAGATTTTTTCTTCTCCCGCCGTACTTTAAGGGAGGAGAAAAATGAAGTTAAGAAATTATTTATTACCACTTTTACTGGCGCTTACTTCTGTAAGTCTTTCTTGTAGTTCTGATAGCTCCACTGGACAAGTCCCTATTTCGGGTGGCTCTTCTCCAGCCGAAACAGCGGAGAGAATCATTTCGCTTTCCCCTACAGCTACCGAAATACTTTTCGCATTAGAAGCAAATAATCAAGTTGTTGCTGTCGACGATCAGTCAAATTATCCCGATACAGCGCCTATGACCTCTCTTTCTGGTTATACACCGAACATCGAGTCTATTGCTGAATATCAACCTGACTTGGTGGTTGCATCTTACGATCCAGGTGACTTGGTGTCTGGTCTCGAAGCATTAGGAGTTGAGACTTTACTTCAACCCGCAGCTTCATCGATGGAAGATACATATGCACAAATAAATGAGTTAGGTGTTTTAACCGGACGCGAGTCTGAAGCCAGCGAATTAGTTGAAAATATAAAATCAGACCTCAAAGAAATAGCTTCCAAAAAAGTAGGGGAAGGACTTTCTTATTACCATGAGATTGATAACACTTTCTATTCACCAACTTCGAAGACATTTCTAGGCAGACTTTATTCACTTCTTGGTTTGTCAAATATTGCTGACCCGGCAATCGAAGGTGGTTTCGGATGGCCTCAGTTGTCTGCAGAGTTCATAATTGATGCAGATCCCGATCTGATCTTTTTAGGTGACGCTGATTGGGGTGAATCTGCTGAAACTGTTGCCGCTAGACCAGGATGGGGATCCCTGACTGCTGTTGAGAAAGGCAGAGTGATCCCTGTTGATACAGATACTTCTGGACGTTGGGGGCCACGAGTGGTCGATTTTCTGCAATCTGTTCGTTCTGCAATCGAAAAAATCTTAGGTTAGTGAACTAAGTTGTCGACTCCTGCCAATGAAAACGATTGTGCAGTAAAACCTGTTTCTCTAAAAAAGTCACAGTTATGTTTAGCGGTGTTGGCCGTAGTGATTACAGCTTTTGCTGGTTTAGTCTTTGGTCCTGCAGAACTTGGTATAAAGGAAGTTTTTCAAGAACTCTTGAATAAGTTGCCTCTAATTGATTTTGATTCAGGACTAAGTTCAAGACAACAAGCAATCTTGTTTGAGATTCGTCTCCCTAGAGTAGTTTTGGGTCTTCTAGTCGGCTCGATGCTCGCAACAGCAGGTGGCGCTTATCAAGGGGTTTTTCGTAATCCGCTGGCAGACCCATACCTTCTAGGTGTAGCAGCAGGTGCGGGATTTGGAGCCACACTTGCAATAGTTTCAGGTATAGGTGATGGTTTAGGCTTTTTAGATCCAGTCCCCTTAGCTGCATTTGCAGGAGCTCTGGTTGCAGTAGCTTTAACATACACAGTAGGTAGTGGTCGCGGCAGCTTGGATCAAGTGACTAGCCTTGTTCTAGCCGGAGTTGCAGTAGCTAGCTTTTTTACGGCAGTTCAAACGTTTATTCAGCAAAGAGAGTCAGAAACAATACGTCAGGTTTATTTCTTTGTTTTAGGTCAACTCAGAACAGCTGGTTGGGATGAAGTAACTCTGTTAGCTCCCTACACTCTTATTTGCATTACGGTGATTTTTTTAGCCCGAAGACGCTTGGATGCATTAACTGTAGGTGATGAAGAAGCTGGCTCTTTGGGTCTGGATGTTAGGCGGATGCGTTTAATTATGGTAATTGCTGCTTCACTCGGAACAGCTGCTTCAGTCGCAGTGAGTGGACTTATCGGATTCGTCGGAGTAATTGTTCCACATACTGTTCGTTTGATTTTCGGAAGCAGTTATAAGGTGATTATTCCTTTAACAATCTTTTTCGGCGGAGCATTTTTGGTGATTGCTGATTTAGTTGCGCGGTTAGTTCTTCAACCTGCTGAAATACCTATTGGAGTTGTTACAGCTTTCCTTGGTGCGCCTTTTTTTGTCGTAGTTCTCAGAACAGCTTGGAAGACCTCATGAAGGCGATTGACTGCAGAAATGTTTCTGTAGCTCTTGGAGGGCATGAAATCTTGAAAGGGATTGATCTTGAAGTAGAGGTTGGTGGTTGGACAACTATTGTTGGTCCAAATGGTGCTGGTAAAAGCACTTTGATAAGAGCTGCCGGTGGAATTGTCGAATTTTCAGGTGATATAAAGATAATTGATAAAAACGTCCAATATTTGAGACATAGAGAATTAGCAAAATTCGTTGCTGTCGTGTCGCAAAAGCCGACAATTCCTTTGGGTATGAGAGTTTTGGATTATGTGCTTTTAGGGAGGATTTCCCACCTAGGTTTTTTTGAACCTGAAGGCGAAAACGATATAGAAACTGCACTTTTAGCACTTAAATCATTAGATGCCTCACACATATCAGACAGATTCGTAGGCACCCTATCAGGTGGAGAAAAACAGCGTGTTGTAGTTGCTCGGGCGCTAGCCCAGACTTCTCCTGTTCTTTTATTGGACGAACCTACAACAGCATTAGACATGGGACATCAACAAGAAACCTTAGAACTTATAAATCAACTTAGATTAGAAAGAAATTTGACTGTTCTTTCCACTATGCATGATCTAACTCTTGCTGGTAGATACAGCGAACATCTTGCAATGCTTGTAGAAGGAAAAATTGTCGCAGAAGGTTCCGCAGAAGAAGTACTTACAGAAGCACTAGTTTCTTCGCATTACGGTGCTCGAGTAAAAGTAATCGATGACAAAGATGGACCAATAGTAGTTCCTTTACCCAAATGATTAGTATTTAAAGCAATAACGCGTTATGCCCAAGTTGAAATATTTCAGGAGAACAATATGACTGGTGCTGAGAAGAAAACGGCGGATATTTTTGGTAAAGAAATGTCTTATCTAGAAATCGGTGAAGGGGACCCAATTGTTTTTTTACATGGGAACCCTACTTCGTCTTATTTATGGCGGAATATCATCCCCCATGTTTCTCAGATGGGTAGGTGTATAGCGCCTGATTTAATAGGTCAAGGAGACTCAGACAAGCTCGATGACTCCGGTCCAAATTCATATAAGTATGTGGAACAACGAAAATACTTGTTTGAACTATTGAAACAAATTGGAGTTGAGTCGAATGTGACTTTAGTTATCCATGACTGGGGTTCAGCTTTAGGTTTTGACTGGGCTATGCAAAATCCCGATTCGGTTAAGGGAGTTTGCTATATGGAGGCAATTGTGAAACCTATTGAATCATGGGACGACTGGCCAGAAAATGCACGTGGCATTTTCCAAGGTTTCCGTTCAGAGTCCGGAGAAGACATGGTTCTCGAGAAAAACTTATTTGTTGAAGGTGTATTACCTGCAGCCATATTAAGAGACTTAGAAGAAGAAGAGATGAACGAGTATCGTCGTCCTTTTTCTGAACCTGGTGAATCACGCAGACCTACACTTACATGGCCACGTGAAATCCCAATAGAAGGATTTCCAGAAGACGTTACAGAAATAGTCGCTAATTATGCGAAATTTATGGCAGAGTCAGCATTTCCAAAACTATTTATTAACGCAGAACCAGGAGCGATACTGCAAGGTAAACAAAGAGAATTTTGCCGCCAATGGAAAAATCAAACAGAAACCACTGTCGCAGGTAACCACTTCATACAAGAAGATTCACCCGACGAGATTGGTTCAGCATTGAGTTCTTGGTATTCAAGCATGCCTAGCTGAGGTTTACTGGTGTAGAAACTTCTGAAAAGAAGTCGCCGCCTTTATCGTCCATGACAATAAAAGCAGGAAAGTTTTCAACTTCTATTTTCCACACGGCTTCCATTCCCAGTTCCGGGTAGTCAATAACTTCTACTTTGCGAATTGACTCAGTTGCTAAGCGGGCTGCAGGACCTCCTATGGAACCAAGGTAAAAACCGCCATAAGTAGAACAAGAATCAGATACTTGCTGCGAACGGTTACCTTTGGCAAGCATTATCAAGCTCGCTCCTGCAGATTGGAATTTTTCTACATAGGTATCCATTCGCCCTGCAGTTGTTGGACCAAAGGAACCTGAAGCATATCCTTCTGGAGTTTTCGCAGGGCCCGCATAGTAGACAGGATGATTAATAAGATACTGAGGCATAGGCTCGCCCGAATCAATGCGTTTAGAAATAGCTGCATGAGCCACATCCCTAGCCACCACCAAAGTTCCAGTCAAAGCTAGACGAGTCTTAACCGGATACTTGCTTAATTCAGACCTTATTTCGTCCATGGGCCTATTCAGATCGACAGAAATGACTTCACCAGACAGCTCGTCCTCAAGTGTTTCAGGCAGAAAACGAGCGGGATCCTCTTCGAGTTTTTCTAAAAAGATTCCTTCAGAAGTTATTTTCCCCAAAGCTTGTCTGTCTGCAGAACATGAAACTGCCACACCTACAGGATTAGAAGCTGCATGGCGGGGGAGTCGAATCACTCTCACATCATGGCAAAAGTATTTACCACCAAATTGAGCACCTATACCAAATTCTCTAGTTAAGTCTAAAATTCTTCCTTCCCACTCAAGGTCACGAAATCCATGGCCGTTTTCGCTTCCTTCTGTAGGTAAATGATCCAAATAACGCGCAGAAGCATATTTGGCTACTTTCAGATTGAATTCTGCAGATGTTCCGCCGATTACAACAGAGAGATGATACGGGGGGCAGGCCGCAGTCCCTAGAGTTCTTAGTTTTTCATCTAGAAAACTAATTAAACGATCAGGTTCAAGAAGGGCTCTGGTCTCTTGAAATAGAAAACTTTTGTTGGCCGAACCCCCACCCTTAGCCATAAATAGAAACTTGTATGAATCACCTGGAACAGCTTCAATTTCAATCTGCGCAGGCAGATTTGTTCCAGTATTTTTTTCAGTGAACATATCCAGAGGTGCCATTTGTGAATAGCGAAGGTTAGAAGTTGTGTAGGTATCATGGACACCTCTCGAAATGGCTTCTTTGTCATCTATATCAGTTAGAACTTGTTGACCTTTCTTAGCGATGATTAGAGCAGTTCCGGTATCTTGGCATGACGGAAGGACCCCTCCAGCGGAAATATTGGCATTATGGAGTAGTTCCAACGCAACGAAACGATCGTTTTCCGAAGCCTCTGGATCTTCCAGAATTTCAGCTAGTTGAGATAAATGACCCGGACGAAATAAATGTGCTATGTCGCGCATGGCTGTTGAGGTGATCAGCCTTAAAGCTTCTTGTTCGACTTTAAGGAACTTTCTACCGTCTGGCCCTTCTACTTCGGAAACTCCTGAATTACCTAAATGGTTAAATTCGGTTTCTGCGTAAGGGTCGTTTAAAAGAGGGAGAAGATCTGTGTATTCAAATTCGGGAATTTGCTTTTCTTCTGCCATGTATCCAAACTACCTCTTCATGAGGTACTAGTCAGTTGATTAAATAATGAATATTTGACTTCAACCAGCAGAAAGGTCAGATGCTATTTGATCCCACATAGAAGAATCGCTGTTTGAACCGAGACTATAGAAAGCCATTCTGTCAACAACATTCCCATATCTTTCAAGCACACCAGGGGCTATTGTCTCAGGTTCTCCCACGACAGCGAAAGTCTCCAACATTTCGTCATCTATTACCGTCCCCATTTCTTGCCATGCTCCTTCTTTCGACATTCTGTTGAGTTCACCTTGAGCATCGCCCCATCCATGCAGATCTAGAACTGGACGATAAGCCGGTGTAGAAGCATAGAAAGCTATCTGTTGTCTGATGGCTGTAGCAGAGTTTTCGATTGACTTTTCGTCGTTTCCAGTCACAACAAAACCAGGCCCTACGATTTCGAAGGAATCTAAACTACGACCTGATTTATCTAAACCACGTTGCACTGCTGGAATAGTCACTTCTTTTAAGTAGCGTTCGGTGCTGAAGGCATGACAAATGATTCCATCACAAACCTCTCCAGCGACTTCTGACATAAGGGGTCCGACGGCAGAAATAAAAATCTTTGGACTTCCGTAGTTACTTGGACCTGGATTGAAAAAAGGTGACATCAAAGTATGTGTATAAAAGTCACCTCTAAAATCTAACCTTGAACCATCTTGCCAAGAGTCCCAGATTGCTCTGATCGCAGCGACCATTTCCCGCATTCTTGCTGCTGGTTTTGACCATTCCATTGAAAATCGTTTAGTTATGTGCGGTTTTATTTGAGTGCCAAGTCCAAGAATAAATCGACCCTTACTGTAGTTTTGAAGGTCGTAACCAATATTGGCTAAAATCATTGGGTTACGGGCAAAAGCCACAGCAATTGAGGTCCCTAATTCTATTTTTTCAGTGTGTTCAGCAGCAATCATATGAGGAAAAAATGGGTCGTGACTTGTTTCTGCTGTCCAAGCACCTGAGTAACCCTTGGCCTCAAGTTGTTTAGCTGAGTCAATTATTGGCTGGAATCCACCTTCCAGCGAGGTTGGAAATGCGGCTCCTAGGCCGCCATCAATTTTCATAGACATGACCGTAGCGCGTTAAATTGAAATTTTGAAGTTTTATTTATTATTGCTAAAGAATGTTCACGTAAACTCTTGATGTGGCAATAGAAAATAATACAAGTGACGATCTGCATCTTTTGGCTGCCCGCAGATTAAGGGCAGCTGGAATGAGATACAGCAGATCTAGAAAGGCAATAGTAGAAGTTTTGGCTAGTGCTGGTAGGCCTTTAACACTTGATGAAGTTTTGGCTTTCAATTCAGATAATGATCTGGCGCAGAGTTCTGTTTACAGAAATTCAACTGAACTTGTAGATGCTGGTGTTTTAAAATGTTTAGCATCAGGGAAAGATCATAATCGTTTTGAATTGGATGACTCAATAATTGGACACCATCATCATTTTGTTTGTTTAGATTGTGGTGAGATAGAGGATTTTGAAGTTCCTGAACATTTTGAAAAAGAAATACTTCGATTAGAGGCAGAACTTATGAAGAAGGGGTTGTCGGTCGAAGGGCACACCTTAGACATACAAGGGCGTTGTTCCCAGTGTGCTAATAAAATAGTAGGTAACTTTGTTTCTCAAACGTAATGCGGCCCGAGTTGTTCTTCTCGATAAAAAAGAAAGAATTTTCCTAGTAAACGCTGAAGATCCGATCGATCCATTTAAAGAACCATGGTGGGAAATTCCAGGTGGAGGTATAGGCAGAGGGGAAGATAGTTCCGTAGCGGCAGAGCGTGAATTGTACGAAGAAACAGGCATTGATTCAATTAAGATGGGGCCAGTCATTTGGACTCAGCATGTTCAATTCACTTTCGGTGGTTATTTCTTCGACAGTTATGAGAAAATTCATGTTGCATGGTGTGATGGGGGAGAATACCGCCCCCAACATTTAGAAGCTTTGGAAGCGGCTGCCTTTATAGGAGCGAGATGGTGGGAGCTTGGTGAATTGCTCCAATCAGAAGAACCAGTATTACCGACCTTGCTAAGAGAACACATAACGCCAATTATTGCTGGAGACCTCCCTGAGGAACCAATTGATATTTCTCCAGTTCAATTGGAAGAAAGTTAACTTTGCTCTTTTTCTTCGCGTTCTGCTCCTCTAACTGCATAGTGGAGCAAAATTGATGGAGCTAGAACTATGGATCCGACTATTAAAAGAACAGTCAAAGTTTTGGCAACTAGATTATTGAATTCGACAGTAAATCCAATAACGAAAATGATCAAAGACAGAAAAAAAATTGAATACCCGATTCTTCTTCCAGTATTAGCTATTAAGGAAGCTCGTTCGCGACGCATTGCTAGGGACTCTGAGTCATTTGAAAGCATCTCTACTCCTTAGAACCGCGGGCAGTGCCTATAAGTTCTTCACCTTGTACGTATACATAACAATGGATCCCTCTAAATCTAGCTTTTGAATCTTCAAAGTTTGTTCGATTTGGAGTCAGAAAACCTAGTTTAAATTTTGACAATTCATAGATTTCTTCAACGAAGTCTAGAAATTCGTCATAACAAACTGAGGTCGCAAAAGCTTGCATTTCTTGATCTCCAGGCCATGGAGCACCAGGTCCTGCAGGGTGCTCAATTCTGGAGAATATCTCGTGTTGGTGAGGACCTTCACAAGAGACTTTTGTATCGATCTCTACTAGGCGTTCATCGTTAGTCCAAGAATAATGATTAAAACAGTCACCAGCGGCAAGATTGTGTACATTAACAACCTCTCCGATCCAGTCAGGGGTGGATTGCGTAGTCACTGTTGGTTTCACTTCAACAGCGCTAGTCGTACTGTTTATTGGGGCAGGTTCACTAGAGTTTTCAGCAGTTTTTGAACAACCTATAAGAAGAAAAGTCGAAGTAAAAAGTAAAGCCAACACTTCTATTTTTTTCTTAGAAAAAGGCATTAATTTAAACACAAGACAAGGTTAGGGGTGCTGAGTCGATCTGACGGTACCGTGGGCTCGTGTCTGTTGTAAAACTTGATGGTTTAGTTGCTTTATTAGAAGGTTTTCCAGCTTTAACAGGGGTTGATCTTACTGTAAATGCTGGTGAAATAGTTTTTGTAAAAGGACCTAATGGGGCGGGAAAAACCACTTTGTTGCACTTATGTGCAGGACTCATACAACCAAAAGATGGAGCAGGTTCGATATTGGGACATGACCTCTCCTCAGAAAGAACTGAAATAAGGAAAAGAGTTGGACTGCTTTCACACAGTTCAGGATTGTATAGAGACCTCACAGTGCTAGAGAATATTACTTTTTGGACTCAGATTGCAGGAGTTGAAAAATCAGAAATTGATAGTCGTGTTGTGTGGGCTCTTGAGAGAATGGAACTGGGTAATAAATTGCAAAACCAGAAAGTTCGTTCTTTGTCTGTCGGTCAAAAAAGAAGAACATCCTTAGCAGCTTTCATAGTACGTAGACCAGACTTATGGCTTATGGATGAACCGCATGCAGGGCTTGATCAGGATGGACGGCAGATTGTAGATGACCTTATTGAAGAGTCAGTAGGAGCTGGAGCCACAGCCATTGTTGCTTCTCATGATTTTGAGCGTGTTGCAAACCTTTCGACACGAATTGTGACTCTTTCTGGAGGTGCAGTGGTAGATGCAGGCCGTGAGGAAAATAGATGAAAAGACTTTTTGCTGACATCGGACTTATAACGAGCAAAGATTTGAAGATTGAATTACGTTCAAGGGTTCTCATTAATCAGGTAGCTCCTTTTGCTTTGATAATTCTTGTTTTGTTCGGTATTGCCCTAGACGCAGATCAACAATCTCTGAGAAATTTTGCTTCAGGTCTATTTTGGATTTCTGTTTTACTTTGTGCACTAATGGCGATTTCTCGGTCTATGACCATAGAGAGAGATGATGAGGCACTGGTTGGGCTAAATCTGTCAGGGGTTGATCCACTCGCTATATTTTTGGGTAAGACATGTGCAATAGCAATACAATTGTTGATTCTTGAAATTTTTTTAGGCGTAGGAATAATTTTGTTGTACAGATCAGAAGTAGAAGATTTTTGGTTGCTAGTTTCGACTGGTTTGTTCGCGTGTATAGCAGTGTCAGCCTTAGGTACGATTTTTGGATTTTTAGCTTCAGGTTTGGGGGTTCGTGAAACCCTTCTACCTATTCTTCTTTTGCCGTTACTCCTGCCTGTTCTTATAGGAGCAACTCGAGCTTTTGACGATGCCTTAGGCGTTGCTGCTATAAATGGGTGGAATTGGTTTGCTTTTGTAGCAGGTCTGACAGTTATTCTCACCACTGTTGGGGCAGCAGCAAACCATCTCTTGGCAGACAACTAACAATATTGGGAATGGAAAGATGACAAGTTCGACTACAACAGCATCAAAAGGATCAAAAATTTTAGGACTGACTTCGCTCGTTGGATTTATAGTTCTAGTACTTTTAGCTTTTTTCGTAACAGATCCAGATATTAGATTTCATCCCGAGACAGGTGAAGAGTTTGGACAGTTTGATGCGGTTCGACTTCTCTATCTTCATGTGCCTTTGATAGCAGTTACGTATTTGGCTTTTGTGGTTTGTGCAATAGCAAGTGCTGGATATTTAGTAAAACGTACATTCTGGTGGGACTCGATGGCTCATGCTGCTGGAGAAGTCGGCACTCTTGCATGCGCTTTAGTTCTTATAACCGGATCTATTTGGGGTAGACCTGTTTGGAATACATGGTGGGAATGGGGGGATGTGCGAGTGATGAGCACCCTTATTCTTTTTCTTCTATTCCTCGGATATTTGGCATTACGCGGAGCTTTCGTGAGCCCACAACGTGCAGCACGTCCTGCAGCCATAGTCGCGCTTATTGCAGTTTTGGATATTCCCCTTATAAATAGATCAGTAGAGTGGTGGGAAAATAGAACACTTCATCAGAAGTCAACATTGTCAGAGCTTAAAATTGAGGACTTAACTCTTTTCACTTTAATGTTGGGGATTTTAGTGGCATTGCTTGTAATGTCTTGGTTAATTTTGCATCGATTTAGAGTCGCATGGTTGGAGCATGCTGAGTTTGAACAGGGAATAAAAACTGCGATCGAAGAGCGTAGACAGATAGATAACGAGGATTAATGGTATGACACATTTAGGTTATTTGCTGGCAGGTTGGGGTTTGTCTTCTTTCATAGTTTTGCTTTACGCATTTCGCCTACTTAAAAGAGGAGCTCAACTTTCAAAGCGAGTTCCATCCGAACATGCTCGTTGGATTAGCTCACCAAAACAAAATAGCGGGTGAAATCTTTGGAAGAGCTAACACCCAGACAAGACCGAATTGAAAAGAAAAACTCTGGTCTATTGGCAAAATTCGCCGGAGTATTACTTTTGGTCATAGTCGTTATTGTTTTATTTAGGACATTAGGAAATGCGTCGTTGTTTTTTTACCCGGTTGACGAAGCAGTAGAAAAAAGGGTCGAACTTGAAGACAGGCGCTTTCGTGTAATTGGGACGCCACAACCTGGAATTATCGAAACCACTTTGTCGGGTCGCCAAGTTCTTGTTTTCACATTATGCACAGGGGATATTTATGCTGATGTAGTTCACGAAGGTGACCCGGCAGAATTGTTCAATCCAGGAGTTCCGGTAGTTTTGCAAGGAGTTTGGCGAGAAGTTAAACCTCCAAGTATTGAAAAACTTATATATTCACCGAACGATGGGTGGTATATAGAAACTGACAGCATGGTGGTTAAGCATGATAATGATTACCGCTCAGATCGTGCCGAATTAGAATCTTGCAGTAGTGAATAGCATGCTATGTCTACCTATTGATCAACTGGCTAATAAAGAATTATGAATACAGAATTGGGAACCGTATTTGTGGCTCTGGGTTTAGCCGCTTCTTTACTGGCTGTTGTTAATCAGATTTATGGACTGATTACTAAAAGATCAGATTTGTTGTCACGGGTTCAAATACCGGTATTAATTATGTTCTTTGCGGCTGTGGGTCAAGTAGCTGTAATGGAAAGAGCTTTAATAACACGTGACTTCACGGTTGCTTATGTGGCGCAACACGGGAGTACCAGAACACCCGCTTTGTTTAATGTTGCAACTCTTTGGTCAGCACTTGAAGGATCAATATTGCTATGGGTTCTGATACTTGTGGGTTATTTAGGTTTAGTGGTTTGGAGGTTCAAGAGCCGTCTTGGAGATCCCCTTGTGGCATGGGCAGTAACCGTTATCTCCATAGTCTGTGTTTTCTTTTTTCTATTGTTGATGGGGCCTGCATACCCATTTGGAGAGTTTGATCCTTGGCCAGGCTTTGATGGGCCAGGCCCTAATCCGCTTTTACAAAACCATATTTTGATGGCCTTTCACCCCCCAATTTTGTATCTGGGATATGTCGGTATGACAGTTCCTTTCTCTTTTGCTATTGCCGCTTTGATAACCGGAAGAGTTGGAGAAGGTTGGCTATTGCAGACCAGAAAGTGGACTCTTATTGCATGGGGCTGCCTGTCACTTGGAATAATACTCGGTTCTTGGTGGTCCTACGAGATTTTGGGATGGGGCGGCTACTGGGCCTGGGATCCAGTTGAGAATGCCTCTTTTTTACCTTGGCTTACTTCTACGGCCTTTTTACATTCTGTAATGATTCAAGAAAAGAAAGGAATGCTGAGAGTATGGAATCTGTCTCTCCTTTGTGCAACTTTTTCATTGACAATCCTTGGCACCTTTATTACACGTTCAGGTGTCCTTGAGTCCGTACATTCCTTTACTGAATCAGGTATTGGACCTCTGTTGCTCGGGTTCTTCCTTTTAGTGGTCATCACAAGTGTCGGTTTGATTGCTTGGAGAGGGGAAAGTTTGCGAAGCCCTGGTTCGATTACCTCGCCATTATCTAGAACCGGAGCATTTTTACTTAACAATCTCTTATTTGGATGTTTCGCTTTTGTAGTTTTTCTTGGAACAGTTTTCCCCCTTGTTATAGAAGCTTTGAACGGGGATCGAATTTCCGTTGGAAACCCTTATTTTGTGAAAATGTCAACTCCCATTGGATTTGCTTTGTTATTTATGATGGCTATAGCGCCAGCTTTATCTTGGGGGAAAACTGATCTAGAGGTTCTTTCAAAACGCCTTACGCCCTCAGTTGTTTGTGGATCAATAGCGATGCTTATAGGAGTTGTATTAGGTAGTAGAGGGATTGTTCCAACGCTGGCTTTGGGTTTTGGGGGTTTTGCGGCTGGTAGTGCAATAAAGCAAATTTTATTTGGGTTGAGAACTGCAAAATTTAGAGGTTTACTTGGGAGAAATGGCGGCGGAATGATAGTTCACTTGGGCGTGGTTATTCTGGCGGTAGCTTTGGCGTGTTCCTCTTCGTTCCTAAGACAGGCAGAGTTCAAATTTGAGCAAATTGGTGATGAGGCAACACTAGGGGGTCATGAATTCAAATTCGATGGGATTGAACGTGTTGAACTCAAAGAGAAGAACAAAATAATTGCGAAAGTTTTTATAGATGATGAGTTATTTAAACCTTCAATAAACCAATTTCCATTTGGAGGTAGAAGTATTGGAACCCCAACTACACGTTCGACTTGGAAAGATGATGTTCAGTTAGCCGTATTAGCTGTTCCAGAAGAAAGTGAACAAAAAAATACAGTAATTAGAGTGACGATTCAACCTTTGGTTTGGTGGATTTGGTTTGGTGGCGGAGTAATGGTTTTGGGAACTATTTTTTCTTTATTCTCGAGGAGAAAAACTCTTCCTGAAGAGCCTGTCATGCCGAGTGATGAAAATATTCAAGAAATGGAAGCTAATGACTCCGTCTAAAACTGCAGCAATAGTTGTTGCCATTATCACAATTTTTTTAGTGGGTATTTTCGCCACAAGCGAGTCAGGTGAAGAAAGAGTAAGAACACACCTAGTGGGAGAAGTGGCTCCACCAATTTCGGGCGAAACTACTGAGGGTATCTTTTGGAGCCTTGATGAAGTAAAAGGAAGATGGTTGTTAGTCAATTTTTTCTCTACAACTTGCATTCCTTGCGTGGAGGAACACCCTGAATTGTTGTCCTTTTCAGAAAATCAACCCATAGATAATGGTGTAAGAGTCGTGAGCGTTGCTTTTGACGATGATCCTATTTCTGTGGAATCATTTTTTGAGAAAAATGGTGGAGATTGGCCTGTCTTAACTCGCGACACAGCCCGTATATCAGTCGACTGGGGAGTAGTAGCTGTCCCAGAGTCATATCTTGTTTCTCCTGCAGGATTTGTTTCAGCGAAAATAGTAGGCGGAGTTAAAAGAAACGAAATTGAAAATTTGGTTTTAAGAGCGAAAAGAAAATCTGAATGAAGACTTTTAAGAAGCATCATTTAATTTGGATTTTATTTCTTAGTGTGGCGGTTCTATCTCTGACTTTCTCAGTGGTTTCAGAAAGCCCACCTTTAACAAATTCTGAAAGAGTTAGTAGTCTCGCTGCCGACTTTGCTTGCCCGGTTTGCGCTGGTCAATCTTTAGCTGAATCAGATGTCCCGGTAGCGAAAACTATTCGAGCAACTATTTCCACGATGGTGGATGGAGGCTCATCTGACGAAGACATAAGAAATCTTTTGGTTTCAAAATTTGGCGAAGATATTGATTACAACCCAAGTGGTGGCGGACTCACCGGACTTGTTTGGGTGATACCTGTCATAGCCGGTGTAGTGGCTCTTTTTGGAACAGTAACAATTTTATTTTCATGGATGAGCAAAGAGAGTAACGAGAAAAATCTTAAAAACTCAACGAGTAAATTTTCTTTTATGCTCAACCGGTCTAAATGGATGTGGATCTCGTTGGTTTGTGTAGTAGCAATCGGGTCAGGTTTTTTAGTAGCTAAAACTGCAGGTAGTAGGAATTCGGGAGATGCAATATCAGGTGAAATCAGATTGTCTCCAAGGACTCTGTTGATTGAGGCATCAGTAGCTCCCAGAGAAGAGGCAATGCAAATCTATGATCAAGTTCTTGAACTACAACCTTCAAATGCTGAAGCGCTTGCCTACAGAGGTTGGATGCGATGGCTGGGTGGACAATTGGAAGATTCGCTTATTGACATAGAAAGTTCCATAACATTTGATCCGTCGTATCCAGATGCCAGAGCCTTTCGAGCAATTGTAAATTTCAGAGAAGGAAAAATATTAGAAGCCTCTGAAGACCTTATATTTTTAGACTCTTTAAATTCTCCACCCGTCATTGGAGACTTAATTGCATCTAGTCGTTTCCGAGAAAGTGTTTCCAGCGAGCTTGCACGAAACGGAGATTTGCTTCTAGCTTTGGAACTCCTCGACTCAGGCACTGAAAATAACCCAACAAATTCTTCACTTTACGCCCATCGTGGTTGGTTGTTGGCTATCTCTGGAGATCCACAATTGGCAGATCTAAGTTTAATTTCTTTGGGCATTTCGCTAGAAATTAATCCACAAGATCCATATGCAATTGCTTATAAAGCGGTAGTGGAAGCAAAGATCTTTGAAAGAATTGACAACTCTGAAAAATATGTAGAACAGTTCAAAATGCTTTCCGATCCACCTTCGGAACTTACTGAACTTCTGACGTTAGAAGGACTTCTTTGAGGTTCAACTCAAATGAGAGTCGTGGTAAAAACCACTTTCTATTTTCCCATTCAAAAAAGATAATTCCCAAATTGATGCTTTAGCAAAACCCTTTCTTTTCGGTATATTCATTCCGTTTAAAGTCAAGGATCTTATCAATTCACTAATTACGTCTCCATGGCTGCAAAAGACTGAGGCAGTCTCTGAACTTTCCATTTGCACAAGTTTTTCGACTAAATCATTTGTTTGGCTAGTCGAGCCTTCTGAAAGTGAGTTTGATAGTTCAATCTTTGTATTTGATTGTTGAGCAGTGGGCCAAATTGTTTGCTGGCACCTCACAGCTGGACTGCAAAAAATTGAAGAGATATTGGTATTTAGAAAGTATTTTGCGATCATTAGTGACTGGCTTGAACCTTCTTTATCGATAGGTCTGTCTGAGTCGTCACCGTCCCAGGTGAACCGTTCAATAGTTGAAGCATGACGAACCACAAAGATTTTCATGATGAAAAAAACTGATGGAGCATATTTAAATAAGAAATAAATACACGATTAAATTGAAACTTCAGTAACGCAAATTTCGTTACCCATCGGCAGCGAAGAAGTTAGATCAGTCTTAACTTCACCATATAAAACGCTTAACATTCCTCTAACAAGCCCTCGGTCGACTGCACAAATGACTGGATGTTCAATCGGCATGCTACCGAAAGGACAATGTTCAGAAAGAATTCTTAGCTGTCCGTTCTCAGATTGTTCTGCGCGAGCTGAAAACCCATGAGAGATAAGCGCATCCACTATTGCATCTGTAGCAGAACGAAAAGAACGTTGCGTTTCTTTTATTCCCAGAGATTCCGCCATGGAACGTCCGACTTCTGAGCCAACTTCTTCTGCTAGTTTCTCAGCTTCTTCAGAAGGCAGCATAGATAAGGTTCGAGCTAGAAGACTTATAAGAATGGAATCCCTTCTTACGTCAAGATTTAGTGGTTGATCGGGATTTGAAATCTTGTATGTCTTCGAAGGTCGGCCTGCAGTTGATCCGGTACTTTTTTTAAGTGATACTTCGAGATAGCCGCCTGAAAGAAGTTTGTCTAAATGGTGTCTGGCGACGTTGGGGTGAAGGTTGAATTCCTCTGCGATTTGCGATGCATTAATACCTTCTTCACATTCGCGTATATGTAAGTAAATTTCTCTTCTGGTGGGATCGCCAAAAGCTCCAGTGATCGCAGTCACTATAGAGGCGAACTCTGTGTGGTCTAGAGACGCATTCTTCATACATTTATTCTACTGAAACTCTGGCATTACTCTTTTGTTGGGAAAAATATAACTAAAAGAAGGGTAATTTTGCTTTAGATAAAGAGGTAAAAGTCTTTTCAGAACGCAATGTTTTTCTTTTTTTTTTGGAAAGTGGACCGAATAAGAAATGTTTAGGTATCCAAAAAAATAGAGCAGCAGTAGAGTTTTTGTTAATGAATGAAGAGTCCCAAACAGAAACACAACGAGAAGGGTCTCATGGCGCACCCCCTGCATCGTTCTTTGAATCAAACGTAAAGACTCGAGTTCTCCTTATTGCTTCGGGTAAAGGTGGAGTTGGAAAGTCTTCAGTTACGACAAATTTGGCAGTTGCTCTTTCGAAACGCGGGAATGATGTAGCCGTAATTGATGCAGATGTTTGGGGTTTTTCTATTCCGAGAATGTTGGGTATTACTGAACCACCAAGTGTCATTGACGACATGCTGATACCACCTACTGCACACGGAGTGCGCTCAATTTCTATGGGATTTTTTGCAGAAGAAGATCAGCCTGTAATCTGGCGTGGCCCAATGCTTCACAAAGCTCTCAATCAGTTTCTAACAGATGTTGCTTGGGACGAACCTGATTTTCTACTTATCGATTTACCGCCTGGTACTGGTGATACTGCGATTTCATTAGCTGGTTTTCTACCTGATTCTGAGATGCTAGTTGTTACAACTCCACAAATAGCAGCTCAATCAGTTGCACAGCGGGCGGCTTTCATGGCGGAGAAAGTCGAAATAGAGGTAAAAGGAGTGATAGAGAATATGTCCTGGTTCACCGGTGATGACGGTCAACGCTATGAACTTTTTGGTGAAGGTGGTGGTGGAGCTCTTGCAGAAAAATTAGGTGTTCCCTTGTTAGGACAGATACCTTTAGTTCAGACACTAAGAGCAGGTTCGGATAACGGAAACCCAGTAGCAGCAGATCCTTCCACAGAAATAGGATCTATTTTCGCTGAAATAGCAAGAGTTGTGGAAGAGGATTTAAAACCTTCTAAGCGGCGCCACCGAGAACTTAAAATTAACTAATAGTCAGGGGATAAAAAATGGATTTACGTATTGGTATTGCACATATGCAGAAGGAAATAAACCTTGAAATGGCAGACGATTTCGATCTGAGCGGCTTTAAATCAAATCTGGAAGAAGCACTAAAAACAGAGACTGGTGTTATCTGGTTGACGGATATCAATGGTCGCGAAGTTGGAATTCCGGGTAGCAAAATAGGTTATGCAGAGATTGGCATTCAAGACTCAGGCCGACCCGTTGGCTTTAGTTGAATCTCCGTGAGTAATTAGGACGTCAACGTGAAAGACTGTTTGAAATGGCGTCTTTAGAAGAATTAGCTAAGGAAAACAGCAATTTAGAAGACGGTTTAATTTCTTATCTACAGGACTTAACAAGATCTTGGGGTTTACTGGCAGACCTTTCCTTTTCTGATTTACTCCTGTATTTGCCAACTAAAGGGACACCGATTGATTCTTTTGTTCTGTTGGCGCACGTACGTCCCACTACTTCAACAACCTTGTATAGAGCTGATTTAGTCGGTCAAAAGTTTGAAGCACAAAGTCGACCGTTAGTGTCTGAAACTTTTGCAGATGGCCAAATATTGAGCGGAAAGGTTCCAGTAGGTAGTGATCGTGAAATTAGTGTTACGACGATACCGGTTATGTGGCAGGGCGAAACGGTAGCAATCTTAGCTAGTGAGAAAGCTGCTATTGGAGAACCTCCTAGATCTGAAATGGAAAGAACTTATTTAAGTATTTTTGACAGGTTCGCAGAGATGTTCGAACGAGGAGAATTCCCATACGGCGAGGATTCACGTTTCCGGCATCGAATGCCAAGACTGGGGGATGGGTTGCTTCTAGTGAATACCGATGGTCAAATAGAGTTCGCTTCTCCGAATGCAGTTTCTTTGCTTCATAGACTTGGTTGGCACCGACCAGTGGTTGGATCCCGATTCGAAGAAACTGGCTTAAGTTCAAAAATTCTTAATGAAGCTTTTTCCCTAAAGAGCTCAGTCACAGATGAGCTTGAGCGAGAAGATAAAACTTTCGTCGTGAGCCATTGCTTTCCACTTCTGCATTCAGGCAAAGCTACAGGAGCGGCAGTATTAGTTAGAGATGTCACAGAATTGCGTCGCCGTGACCAGCAATTAATCTCAAAGGATGCGACTATTCGTGAGATACATCATCGGGTGAAGAACAATCTTCAAACCATTTCTTCCTTACTTAGGATTCAAGGTCGACGCCTAGATTCTGATGAAGCTCAAATGGCATTAAACGAATCGGTACGACGAATAGGGGCGATAGCAGTCGTGCATGAAACTCTTGCAGTTAGCCAAGAAGGGGAGGTCACTTTTGGTGAAGTGATGAGGCCCCTCGTGGAACTGGTAAAAGAAGGCTTAAGTTCACCGGTTAAACCCATTTCCATAGAAGTTAGTGGGGATACAGGCTTATTACCTTCAGAGGTTACGACCACCCTGGCGGTTGTGGTGACTGAATTGTTGCAAAATGCTTTAGATCATGGATTCAGATCAACTTCGGAGAAATTAGAAGATGGAAAGGTTGATGTTTTATTAAGTAAGAATGAAGAGTCTGTAATGGTTGAAGTCTCTGACAATGGGGTTGGACTCCCTGACGGTTTCGATATTGAAAAGAATGTCGGACTCGGACTTACGATAGTTAAAACATTCATTCAACAGGAGTTAGAAGGTTCTCTTAAGGTCATTTCAAATGAAGGAAGTAATGGTGTGAGATTTCAAATTTGTTTACCATCTGAAAAACTTTTTGAAAAAATTGATTTATAAGGCATGGTAAATTTGTGAACTTTAAGAAACGCCCTTTGATAATTGCACATCGAGGAGCCTCAGTTGATTTTCCTGAAAATTCTTTAGATGCTTTTTCGGGGGCCTTTGATCAAGGTGCTGATTGGATAGAGCTGGATGTACGTCGATCAAAAGATGGGGTTTTAGTAGTTCATCATGACGCCCATCTTGCTGACGGAAGTTTAATTAGGGATGTGGATTCAGATCGTCTTCCAGAAGGAGTTCCAAGTTTAGCTGAAGCTTTTGAGGCGTCAGAAAGCATGGGGGTAAATATTGAAATAAAGCACCTTCCAGGTGAGCCTGACTTTGATGATGTGGATCTTGTTTGTGAGGCGGTGGTGGGATTAGTAAGGGCTTATAGGTCGACTGACAAAATATTGGTCTCCTCTTTTGATATGAACGCAATTAATCGGATTAAAGAAACGGATCCGCTTATAGATACTGGGTGGCTTGTCGCTGAAAGAAGTGACGACACTCAAATACTTGATCGTGTAAAAGCACATCATCACTCATCAATTAACCCTTGGGATGATTTAGTTGATAAGTCTTTGATAGAGAAAGCGCACTCTCGTGGATTAAATGTAAATGTTTGGACTGTTGATGATGAAAGTAGAATTCTGCAGCTGAGCGAGTGGGGCGTTGATGGGATAATCACCAATCTCCCAAGTTTAGCGGTAGAAGTTTTAAATCAAGAATTTTGAAAATCGGTCAACTTTATTGGCATCACTACATCCAAACAGGATGCTTTATAACGGAATGAAAACTCTTCGAAATTTCCGAGAAAGTCACCGTCTACTTGTAGAGGTACTGGTTTATAGGCGACTGCTTGTGCTTCAATTAAATCACTTCGTAAATCTACGCTACGACTTGACGAGGTTGTAGATTTTCCTATTCCTAAAGATCCTAATAGAACTGGAAGTAATCTTTTTAGAGTCAGGTTCTTGAATGTTGCCAAAGCTAATGGGGTATCTAAATTTGCATTTGGAGCTAGGGAAATTTTTCTAGTTCCTAGATACGTATAAGGATCGGTATTTAAACAGACCGAAAATAACCCTTCGACTCCTGTATTTTCTAGATCACCGATCTCTTTGTCGCTCACCTTTCGTGTCGATATTCGAAAAGCGGGACGCTTTCTGTCGTAGTGTCGGAGCCAAGTTCCTACTGCGGCGATAACGAAGAGGGGATGACCAGCGAAACGTTTTAAAACACCACCTTTTTTCTCTACTTGCTCAACGACCGCTGCATCGAATCCTATTCCAGCATGAAAAAGGAAGTATCTTTCATTCACTGAACCAAGGCCTATTCGGTGTGTTGACCCAGCTTCCAGAGAGTCCAATAATGCTCCTGTAGCTTCAATAGGGTCGTCAGGAATGCCTAAAGTGCGAGCAAAAACATTAGTAGAGCCACCGGGAATAGCAGCCATGGCTGTTCCTGAGTCGACTAGGCCATTAGCTACTTCATTTAATGTTCCATCTCCACCGAGGACCACTGCAATATCTATTCCATCTTTGGCTGCATTTTGGGCGATTCGCGTAGCATGACCTCTTCGATTGGTAACCGCTACTTCAAGGCGATGATCAGCTGATAGAGCTTTTTGGATAACGGCCCTCGTTCTTCCAGTTACAGCGGAAGCTAAAGGATTTACTATTAGGAGAACTTTCATCTTAAATAACAGTAGTTCTGAATTGCTAAAAGATTTGTGTTGAAGCCTAAGTGTTGTAAAACTATTTGAAATTGTCTTTTTCCTTCTCCTGCAAGATTAAAAAAACTTATAAAATCACATGAAATTGGTCACTTGATGTACCAGTTTGACCATATAAAGGGCAAAATAACGAAATGGATGTAGTTGTTTGTGTTAAACAGATTCCGGATCCGGCTGACCCAGGTGAGTTGAATCCCGATACGAAAACTTTAAAGCGTGATACCAAATTAATTCTTGACGAGTCTGACTCTTATGGAGTTGAGATGGCTTTGCAACTTGTTGATGCCGCTGGCTCAGGAGAAGTTCGCCTTGTTTCAATGACTCCAGGAGGAGAAACTGGAGGCTTAAGGACGGCATTAGCTATGGGAGCTGAAAGCGCAATTCTGGTTAGTGATGAAGCACTTGCTGGTTCCGATTCTCTTTCGACTGCAAAGGTTTTAGCGGCAGCTATAAAACGATCAAATCCTGATTTGATTCTTACTGCTACTGAGTCAAGTGACGGATACACAGGAACAGTTCCAGAGCAGGTGGCAGAAATTCTAGGTCTTCCATCTGTTACTTTTGGAAAGGAAGTTTCAGTAGATGGAGAGCAGGCAACTATTAAGCGTCAGACCGAATCTGGTTATGATGTGGTTGAGTGTCCTCTTCCAGCCGTCATTTCTGTTACTGCTGGTGTAGTAGAACCTCGTTATCCATCATTTAAAGGAATCATGGCAGCGAAGAATAAACCTGTTGAAGAGCTCGATCTTGCAGCTCTAGGAATTGATCCAGCAACGGTTGGTTGGGCAGGTGCTCGTCAAGAGATAACTGAGATAGCTGATGCGGCAGCCCGTGAAGCCGGTGAAGTAATTGTTGATGAAGGCGAAGCTCATGAACGGATCATGGCTTTCCTTGATGATCTTAAGGTTCTTTAGGAGGCATACGAATGGGATTTGCAAAAATATGGGTCCATGGTGAAGCAAGCGATGGTGTTGTTGCTTCGATCACTCTTGAACTTCTAGCTAAAGCTCGCGAATTAGCAGACTCTGTAGAGGTTGTAATAGCAGGTGATGCAGATTCAGTTGCCGCAGAACTAGGTGACCATGGTGCTTCAGTGGTCCATTCGATTGGGTCACTCGATAATGGGCTTGCCGGTCCGAGAATTGCATCTGCTATAGCTGATGCCTGCTCACAGGGATCAGGTCCAGATGTTTTATTATGTGGGACGACTTATGATGGGCGCGATGTTGCAGGTCGCCTCTCAGCAAAACTTGACACTCCTGTTATAACGAACGTTGTTGATTTAAAACCAGATGGGGATCGTCTTCTTGGACATGAACCTGTATTCGGTGGAACTAAGGACGTTTTTACAGGAACTACAGTTGAAGGTTTGGATATTTTCGTTGTGCGACCAAAATCTTTTGTAGCAGAATCTACAGGTGGGGGTCCGGCATCAGTATCAACCCTTCAAGTAGGGGATCTTGGTAATACCGGAACTGCAGTTGTAAAAGATCAATTTGTTGAAGAAAGTACTGGACCACGTTTAGATGAAGCGAACATTGTCGTATCTGGAGGTCGAGGTCTTGGAGAGCCTGAAAAGTACGAAATGATCGAAAAGCTGGCAAGTTTGGTTAAAGGAGCCCCCGGAGCATCTCGTGCTGTTGTAGATGCGGGTTGGGTACCTTATTCATATCAAGTTGGACAGACTGGAAAAGTAGTCAAGCCAACGGTCTATCTCGCATGTGGTATTTCTGGAGCCACACAACACTTGGTTGGCATGAAGGGTTCAGCTAACATCATTGCAATTAACAAAGATGAGGAAGCACCAATTTTTGGAATTGCAGATCTTGGAATAGTGGGTGATGTGCACAAAGTTCTACCGAAACTAATTGAGGCTCTTGAGGCTCAATAACGGCCAGGTTCTCATAGCAGAGGCCAAGGAACTTGTCTTCCTGATGGGTCATGGGGTAAGAAGCGATTCGCAATAAGGGCTCTAGTTCTTTGTAAAAGGGCTTCAAGTTCATTTGCATTCAAAAGTTCTGAAAATTTTTCTGGTAACCCTTTATCAGCTATTTCATTCAGGTCTGAAATAAGTTGTTTAGGAAGTTCTTCTCCGCTGAAATCCCAAATAACTGTTCGGATTTTGAATTCTTCGTGAAAGCACAAAGAGTTATCTATAGCCCAAATCAAACCATCATTTCCTATTAGGACATGACCCGCTTTTCTGTCAGTGTTATTGACTAAAAGGTCAAAAGTTGCAAGGCGGATTAGATCACTTTTGAACTTCGGTTCTTTGTGGATTGTGAAATAGTGCTTCTCATAATCACAAGGTATGTAAAGTTGCAAAGAACCTATTCCTAAAGGTCCGTTTCTGAGAACAGTTGGGGGTATAAGACCCCAACCCAAATAATTTGCAAGTTCAAAGGCTGCTACCTCTCTTTTGTAAATACCTTGGGGAAAATCGTACAGAGGGCGTTCACCTTTCTCAGGTTTATATATCCCTTGGATATTTAACTCATCCTTTTCTAGGTTGACCAAGAAAGTTCCATTTGATGCCCAAGGCATTCGACCGACTAGCTCAATTTCTCCGAAGTTAAGTATTTCGAGGGCAAGCTCATTTTTTATAGGTTTGCGCTCTTTAAAAGGATTTTGTTCAGTTTCTGTTCTTTCTTCCTCTTTCAAGATGTTTTCTTTCTAGTTGAAACACGGGCACCAGCCCGCAGCATCCGGTTCCAGAGGAGACCCGCAGTAAGGGCAGGGTGGACGACCGCTAGAAATTAGTTCTTGTGCTGTTTGAACAAAATGTTCGACTTGGAGTCGACTTAGTGGCAGTCGAGCTTGCGCAGGTTCAGAATTTTCATCCCGAATAAGTTCTTCAGCTATAAGTATTAGCTGGTCTTCTGATTGCTCATAAGTAACACCCAAACTGCCGATCACCCAGTCAGGTTCTCCCGGATCGACAAATTCTGTTTCTGAAGCAGCGTTATTTAACATTTCAGATTCATCTGCCGGTGGTAGATCATTTAGCATGTTTGTTAGAAAATCAGCTAGACCAGATATTTGCTGTTTTTCAACTTTTAAAGAAATAACTTGATTTCCAAAAGAAGCTTGTAAGAAAAAGACACGTCTGCCCTGCGGCCCAACCGTACCTGCAGTAAAACTATCAGTATGTTCCCAGTTTATTTCAGGGCGTTCCATCGCTATTGACATTACCTTTCATATTCAATTTTGTTAAACGAAATAACTAATAAGTTAGTGGTTTTACTAGCTTAAAGATCCATTAAAATTACCATTCGAATTCAAGGTTAAAACTAAAGGTCTTTCTTTCGTATACAGAACAACAGAAGCTGAGCAAGGTCCGACCATAATTCTTTGGAATAGGTCCAGTGGCGTCCCAACGGCAGAAGCAAGTATTGCCTTTATAGGGTCTGCATGCGAAACGCATACAATTGTTTCCCCAGGATGCCGTTCACGTATTTTGTCTACAGTTCTCAGCATGCGATTTTGCATTTCAGTGAATGATTCTCCATTGGGAAATCTAAAGCTAGAAGGTTTTTTTTGTACGGTGGACCAAGACTTTAGTTTCGAGAGATCACGTAATCTACGACCTGTCCAGTCACCAAAATCACATTCATTAAGTCCTTTAAGAGTACGTACACGCAAGTTAAGAGCTTTAGCGATTGGTCTAGCAGTTTCTTGTGTACGTTCCATTGGTGATGCGTAAATAGCTGAGACTCCTTTACCTAGGAAACTGCTTGAAGACTTCTCGATTTCTTTAGCAATCATTTCTGCTTGTGATTTTCCTTCATCTGACAGGTGTAAGTTAGGCGCCCTTCCAGGAAGTTTGGTTCCCGTCGTAGGAGTTTTTCCGTGACGTACGAAGATAATTAAAGTAGCTGTCATTAATAGTTCAACCTACCCTTCAGATGTGGATCACGTTCTTGAATTAGAAACAATAAAGAAGGAAGTTATCTCATGTAGAGCTTGTCCGAGACTTGTTGCTTGGCGTGAAAAAGTTTCAGAAGAAAAACGAGCTGCATATAAAGATCAGAAATATTGGGGATTGCCAGTACCAGGTTTTGGAGATCCGAAAGCACGAATACTTATTGTTGGCCTAGCTCCAGGGGCGCATGGAGCCAACAGAACTGGAAGGGTTTTCACTGGAGACAGGTCAGGAGACTTCTTATATTCAGCTCTTCACAGGTCAGGTTTAGCAAATCAACCTGAGTCAGTTCATTTGAAAGACGGATTGAAACTAGAAAACGTATTTATCACTTCCCCTGTTAAGTGCGTACCGCCGGCAAATAAACCAAATCAAAAAGAAAGGAGTAAGTGTCGGCCTTTCTTCGAAAGAGAGATTGCAAATTTAAAGAACATAAAAGTTGTTGTGGCTTTAGGTCAGATTGGTTATATGTCTGCAGCAGTTGAGTTCGGACTAAACCCCAAGCCAAAGTTTTCCCATGGTCTAGAAGTTGCAATTGACTCAAATAGGAAACTTTTATGTTCATATCATGTAAGCCAGCAGAACACTTTTACAGGCCGATTAACTGAATCGATGTTTGACAAGGTTATTACACGAGCCAAAGTTATAGCTGGCGATTGATATTGCTTGTATTGCGCTAACCTCACGCTGTGGATAAAAATTTTTTAAATAGGAATTTGTTTGCAGGCATACTTGTTTGCGCTTTGTTGTTTTCTGGCTGCGCTAATGATGGTGTACCTGAGACTTGGGAAGAGCAAGATGGTCTTGTAGTGAGGAATTTTGTAGAAGCTTGCCAGGAATCTAATTCTGATATGTCAACATTTAAAGCTAGAAGCTATTGCGAATGTGTGATTAACGGAGTTAAAGACGCAGTTACATTTGAAAAGTTTAAAGAATTAGATGATTTTATTCGTAAACATAGAGATGATTTAAACTCTAAAATGATTTCCGAAAATTATGGGTGGTTGAACGACTCAAGCGAGGCTTGTTCATAAAGTCAGGCATTCACCCTTGGTATTGAGGCAGTCCTACTCTTGCTGAAGAATTTGCCCAATCAGGCCATCTAGATCTACTTTTAGCAGCCAACTTATGCATTAGCTCGATTGCATCTGGATCACTGTCTCCCGGTCTGCCTTCTATCACACCTTCTTCAAGCATTCGCATGATTATTTGACGGCCGAGCTCTGTGCGAACAACAGTTAATGTCCAGTCGTTGTATTTGCCAATACCTCCTGTAGATATGTCAGCGTGTTCGGCTGCGAAGTCTGGACAGTGATTGCATCCTTCTCGTGTCCAAGCATGGCATTCTTTAAGATTAATTTCATGGTAGTCACCATTCTTCATCCAAATTTGGAAAACTCCTTTAATGTTCATTTTGGTCATCTCTTCTTTTGGAAGTCTGTATTTTGCCCAAAATAATTCTTCGAAAATTGAATCATCAAATGACTTCGAACAAAGCAATCCGATATTTAATTTGATGGGTTTGCCAGCTTTGCCTACCTTGCGGTTCCACATGACAGGAGCAATAGAAGTTTGACAGCTCATTCCAACAAGAGCTAATGACTCGAGATTTTTTTCACGGGCTTCGGTGATAGCAAGCGTGTTAGCAGAGTAGGTGTATCTACTCCCAGCTCCAGCTAAAACAGATTCTTTGTCAGTGGCTAAAGCAGGAATAGCTTTCCAAGAATTCCCATTCTCTTCGTCATTTTCGAGGTGAGAGGTTAAAGCTCCGTCAATGATTCCGTTTTCCAGGCACCAAATGAGTATCGCTGAAACCAGACCTCCATCTTGACCAAGTTCATGAACTGTTGAATCACTAGCTCTAGTCAGAAGAACGTCTTTGTAAACTCCGGATAGTTCCTCTGGTTTTCGATGGCGGTCAAAAAGGTGCATTTCTGCTTCAGTTTCCCAATCCCTGAACCTTGGGCATGCTCGGGTGCATGAAGTGCAACCCTTTTCACCATGCACACAGTTATCTGTTCCTAGTTCTTCTTCTAAGTGAAAAGGTTTGTATGCCCCCGGAGCGTGTTCATAGCCAATTACGTCATGAGGGCACGAAATAACACACCCTGCACAACCGGTGCAAAGTCCAGTATTTATGACTTCTTCGTATAGTTCTTTCCATTGGAAAGTCCATCGTGGCTGTTTTTGATTTGACATCGCTTGGGTTAAAACTCTCTTTTTATTCTGGGTTCAGATGTAATCACAGTCTATTCGATTTAGTGACCATCTGTGTTTTGCGCCCCTGGCAGGAATCGAACCTGCGCACACGGCTCCGGAAGCCGATGCTCTATCCGCTGAGCTACAGGGGCGGGGTACAAATGGAAGGTTACGTCCTCTTTTCACTGGACACATCAATCAACAACATTTCCTTATATTGTTTCTCAAAAGAGTTTGTAAAAAAGATTATTTTTTAGAGGAGTAAAGCATGTTTGGTGAAATGGTTGATTTTGAAGCAGGTGACGCTACAGCCGGCGGTTATCTAGCTACGCCAGAAGGATCAGGTCCGGGCATCATGGTTATCCAAGAATGGTGGGGGTTAGCACCACAAATTAAGTCTGTGTGTGACAGGCTTGCGGAAAATGGGTTCGTAGCATTAGCACCAGATTTATATCACGGTGAATTGGCCGGACATTCCGAGATGGATAAGGCTGGGGAACTCATGAGCACCTTGCCGCCAGATAGAGCTGCTAGAGACATGTCAGGTGCAATCGATTATTTATTGCAAAACCCCAATGTTGATGGGGCAACCGTTGGGGTAGTCGGGTTTTGTATGGGAGGGATGCTAAGTCTTTTAGTAGCTGCATCAGAAGGTGAAAGAATTGCTGCTGTAGCTCCGTTCTATGGAGCCCCCTTAGGAGACAATGAGCCTGATTGGACAAATCTGACGGCTCGTATTGAAGGACATTTTGCTAGTGTTGATGATTTTTTCCCTCCTGATTTAGTTTCTAAATTAGAAAGCAAACTTAAAGAGTTGGGTAAGGATGTTACTTTCAACATTTACCCTGAGACAGGTCATGCTTTCGCTAACGAGGAAAACCCTCTTGGTACTTATAACTCTGAGGTCGCTGAAATTGCTTGGGGTAGGGTTCTGGAACTGTTTAATAAGGAGTTAGGCCGAGGTTAAAGCAAGTCAGTTGTAGAAAGAGCTGCTCCAATAGCTCCAGCATTTGAACCTAGCTCTGCTAATTTCACTTCGATCTTCGGACGGTGATCACTTCCTATAAGAGTTCTTTCTATCCATTTCTCAACACCACTTCTCAGCGGTTCTCCGATTTCACTAACTCCACCACCGAGTACAATTCTTTCTAAATCTAGGAGTAAAACCAGATTGATTAGACCCTTGCTCACTTCATGGCAAAAATGATCTAAAATTCTTAAAGAGTCCAGCTCTAAATCTTTAATTCCAGAAGCCAAATGTTTACTTGTAACATTTTTCCAGTTACCCGCTTCATTAACTCCCCAAGGGTAGGTCCCTTTTGAAGCTTCCTGTTGCACAATGCGATTTAAGGCATTGCCTGAGGCGAAGTATTCCCAAGGTCCTCTTTGACCTGTTATATGGACTGGACCGTTGACATCTATCGTCATATGACCAGCTTCACCAGCGAAGCCATTGTTGCCGAGAATGAGGCGCCCATCTATTACAAAACCTGTTCCTATTCCAGTACCCAGAGTCACCAAAGTAAAATTGTCACTTCCTTTTCCTGCGCCTATTTTCCATTCCGCAATAGTTCCTACAGTCGCATCGTTCCCTATAACGACAGGGATGCCGAGTTCATTTTCAATCTCAGTAGTTATAGGAAATTCAATGAGATTAGGAAGGTTGGGAGAGTACTTGACTATTCCTGACCTGTGGGCCAATCCTGCTATTCCTAAGCCGAGTGTTGGAAATGATTGATTTGTGCTTTTTTCTAATTCTTCAACAAGAGATTTAATAATATGGACAAGTTCTCTTCCGTTGTCACTACTTGTGACTGTTAGTTGTTTTTTTATTTTGAAACTAGAGGGATCTAGGACGATTGCTCTTGCCGAGGTGCCACCAATGTCAATACCAATTACATCCTCGTTCATATTGAAATGTTAAAGCAGTAATTATTAAAAGTGGTGATTTATTTACTAGCTTCTGATTCCAGTCAAGTCTGTAATAGCTTCAAGAGTGCGTGAATCTTCGTCAGTGGTCTCCGCCCCTTTTATTATTCTGCGTCTTACGGCAGCAGAGATGGTATCTATAGTCAAGACCACCGCCATTGTCATTATCAAAACAGCGCTAGCCGCAGGGAAGTTCCTAAATGAGAGTTGAGAAACAAGTTCTGAGCCAACTCCACCGGCCCCAATCATTCCTAGGACGGCAGAAGCCCTAACGTTAATTTCAAATCTAAATAACCAGTAAGAACTTATGACTGGCATAACTTGGGGCAGAACTCCCCATCTCATACCACTAACCCACTTACCCCCACATGCTTTTGTTGCCTCTATTGGCCCTTCATCAATATCTTCAATTGACTCACAAGCCCATTTACCGAGAGTGCCGATTGAGTGTATGCCAATCGCTAGAGTTCCTGCCCACGCCCCCAGTCCCGTGACCGGTATAAGGATCACAGCGAGAATAAGTTCTGGCACTGCTCTGATCGCATTAAATAACTGGCGTATAGGAGATCGGATCCATAGAGGGGCAACGTTATGAGCAGCTAAAAAGGCCAGAGGAAGTGACGCAAAAGCTCCGATTATTGTCCCAATCCAAGCTATGTATACGGATTCGAATATTTTTCCGACTGCGCCACGTTCATAAACTTCACCAAAAGCTGGCGGTACCATTTGTCTTATAATTGACCAAGCGTCGCCTGGTGCGTTTAGTAAGCGTGAAAGAGTTATGTCCAGTCCAATGAGAGACCAAACAATTGCGATCAAAAATGGGATTGCAATAAACCAACGGTGAATAGTTTTTGGTGCAGGAGGTCTTTTAGCGAGGGTGGATGTATCAGAAAGAGTTTCCATATTAAACGAGCCTCTTTCTTAACGAGACACTAATTTGTTCTATCACCCATACGATTCCAAAAATAATTATTAGCAATCCCAATATGCGGTCAAAGCGAAAGAACTGACGTTGAGTTTCAATGACCCTGCCTACGCCACCGGCTCCAACGAGACCGAGTACAACCGATGCCCTGATATTAAGTTCAAAAATGTACAGGGAATAGGCTACATAGGAAGGGAAAACAGTAGGGAGTACACCCGCTTTTACGGCAGGTAGATGTCGAGCTCCTGAAGAGCGGGCAGCTTCAAGAGGTCTCGGGTCAGCTGCGTCTACTGTTTCGCTAAAAAGTTTTACCATCACTGCTAAAGAAAAAATTGAAAGCGACCATGCTCCTGCGAAAGCCCCAATTCCTATGGCGGTTACAAGCAGTTTTGCCCAGAAAAGGTCTGGTACAGCACGTACTAGGTTCATAATAGTTTTACTGATGAAGTAGACAACTTTATTAGGCGTTGTAAGAGAGGACATAGCGAAGCTAACAGGAAGGGCCACTAAACAACCGAGAAGAGTTGATGCCACAGCGATTTGTAGAGTTTCAATCAATGGATCAAAAGTGTTTTCCTTCGTGAAGACCCAATCCCAAGGGATCGGCCAAAACATGCTCCATATAGGATTTGTCCAAACCTCCCAAAAAGTAGAAATATCGAAAGAAACTTTAATCGCTGCCCAAAAAGTTAAAGCTAAAAGCACTAAAGCGATTAAAAATGAGCGTGCTCGAGGTTTCGGTTTTACTGGTCTTTCAGAAGTATTTGTATGGTCATTCATTTACCATTGCCGATACTTTGTTGCGGTTCTTCATTCATAGCGTGAAGATCTTCCGAGGTAATAGCTCTTCCATAAATTTCCCGGAAAGTTTCGTCAGTTACATCACTTATATCGCCGTCGTAAACTAATACGCCATCACGTAAGCCAATCAGTCGCTTCCCGTACTCTTTGGCTAAGTCTAAAAAATGAAGATTCACGAGTGTAGTGATTCCCAATTCACGATTGATTTTCTGTAAATCTCCCATTACTTGACGACTGGTTACTGGATCGAGTGCAGCTACAGGTTCATCTGCCAGCATGAGTGAGGGTTCTTGAGCTAAAGCTCTGGCGATCCCGACTCTTTGTTGTTGCCCTCCTGAAAGGTTTGAAGCGCGGACATAGGTTTTGTCTATGATGCCGACTCTTTCCAAGGCGAGCATCGCTGCTTCTTTATCTTCGGCTGGCCATAAACCTAAAGTCGATCGCCACGAAGGGACATTAGCAAGGCGACCCATAAGCACGTTATTCAAAACCGTCGTTCTATTAACAAGATTGAATGTTTGGAAAATCATTCCTGTTTTGGAGCGAACTTGTCTAAGCGTTTGAGGATTAGCATTCACCACTTCAGTTCCATCAACAAGTATCGAACCCGAGGTAGCAGGAACAAGTCCGTTGAGTACCCGAAGCAGCGTTGATTTGCCTGCTCCGGATAGCCCAACTATGACTACGAACTCTCCATCATCAATCTCAATGTCTACGTTTCGCAGAGCCTCAACTCCACCTGGGTAGGTGACTGAGACACGTTCGATTTTTATCACGTGCTTTTCCTAATTATTTAAGAATCTGGAACTTCAGTATTAGTCGTTGATTCCTAGTTTTTCATTTGCTTCACGAACAACATCAAAGTCGGAGTCTTTAGCTACTTGCATATCAGTCCAGCCAAACACTTCGTCAGAAACTGCTTCGCCTTCTTCAGTTTTAAGATAAGCGTCCATATTGTAATAGATGGCGCCCTTCAAACTGTCAGGCAAGTCGGTTCTTACAGCGATTACGTCGTTAGGAATTTCCGCAGTAAGGTTGAAAACAATTACTTTGTCACCCACGTCCGTGTTTGTTTTTCTCATTGTTCGCCGCGCATCATCATAGGCAACGCCAAAGTCTGCATCGCCGTTGTAAACAGCAGCCACAGCACCGTCATGTCCACCTGCGAAAACTTTTTCGTACTGGTCATCTTCTATTCCTGCATTTCGAAGTTGCAGAGTTGGGTACTGGTAACCAGATGTTGAACTTTCGTTTGTGAATGCGACAGTCTTTCCAATCACATTGCTTATATCTGCCATGCAGGACATTCCAGGAGAGACACTTCCTGCATCAACTGTTTCTGCGAGTTCTTTACCAGAGTCTCCAAAGGAAACACCTACTTGTAAGGCAACAGCATCTACTGCACCGACTTGTTCCATACCATCTGCTCCATTTACTAGAGCTGTTCCTGATTTCAACGTGCCAGGATTACAGATACTGGAATCATTTGTCATCCATTGACCATGATATGTGGGAGCTCCATAGCGAATGGCTTGGGCCATAACACTCATATTTCCGAACTTTTGTTGGGCCATAACGAACCCAGCAGGTCCAAACGCACCAAGATCTGCTTGGCCTGTTCCCATAGCTGTTCCCAGACCAACGAAGTCAGTAGTTACAACACCCTCTACTTCAATTCCTAGTTTTTGGGTGAGATGATCCATCATCGGTTGGATGTCATCTTGTAGGGCTTCTTGTTCTTGACTTGGAACAAAACCAAACACTATTTTGTCTGGCCACTCTTCGCCTGACTGCTCTGATTCATCGCTTCCACATGACGCTACTAAAAGCGATATTGCTAAAAGTAAAGAAATTCTCTTAATCATCTTCATTCAAATCTCCAATTTTGAATTTTAAAAGCCACAAATTTATGCAGCGAAACTTATCGCAACATTAGTAAATAAATTAGAAAGATACACCTTTCGGCGAATTAACTTTTGGTAAACGTCTTAAAAAAAATCTGTAAAAACTTCAAGCTACGATCCAGATTTAATCTATTGTTCAGTAGTGAGAGTATTCCAATGAGTCTGAATTTGTCCCACTTAGGGCGTGTTGCAGCAATAGCTGCAGTTGTTTTTTGGTCTACTGGAAACATTATTGTCGCTCGCCTCAACTTATCGGGTATTGAAATTGCATTTTGGCGCCAATCTTTAGGGGTTGTTGTTTATGGCGTGGTCTTTTTTGCGATAGGGAAAAGAGTTACGTGGGAGCAAATAAAAATTGCATTTCCTGTTGCAGTTTTATTCTGTTCTGAAATAGTGGTCTTCTTTTCGGCTCTTAGTATCACAACTGTTGCTAATGCAACGATTATCGGCGCGTTGCAAACAATCGTTCTAATAATTGTTGCCGGAGGAAAGTTCGGAGAGATTATTACTAAGAGGTTGATCGGAATTTCTATTTTCGCTACAGGAGGTGTGGCTGTAGTAGTTTTAGGTTCGAGTAACGATATTTCATGGAGTCCGGTAGGCGACTTACTTGCGTTATTGGCAATGATCTTATTTTCAGGTTATTTCGTTGCTGTGAAATCAGTTCGTTCGCGAATAGACACTTTTACGCTTCAGACTTTGGCCATGCTCATAGGTTCGATAGGTCTGCTACCTTTCTTAATTATTTTCCGAGGTTCAACATCAGGTTTCCCAGCTCTTAGCGGAAATGAATTTCTTTGGATATTAGTTTTGTTGGCAATACCTGGAAGTGGTCATTTTTTAATGAATTGGGCCCATTTGCACGTTTCGTTGAGTCTCACAGGTTTACTGATGTTAGCTATTCCAGTGTTTTCTGCAGGAGGAGCTTGGATTTTCTTAGATCAGAGTGTCTCGCTCTTACAGATAGTAGGAGGGGCGATAGTTATAACTGCTTTGATAGTAGTGACAAGAGATGATATAAGTTTCCAGAGTAAAGAAAAAGAAACGACATAGATAGCCAACTAGAGAATTTTCAATTAATTAAAAGTTGATCCCGTATGGGACAATCGAAAGTTTTTGATCTACGTTTGTGCGAGTAGCGACAACAATCAATGGAGGAAAAAAAGTGAGTGCTGACGGTACATGGAATGTAACACTTAACAGTCCAATGGGAGCCCAAGCGGGAACGCTTGAGCTTGCTTCTGATGGAAATACTCTTACAGGCACTATGTCAGGGCCGCAGGGGAGTATGGAACTAGAAAATGGCACTGTAGATGGAGATAATCTGTCGTGGACGGTAAACATGACTCAACCAATGCCAATAACCATCGATGCCACAGCAACTATTGATGGTGATCAGATAAGTGGCGAAGCCAAACTGGGTGCTTTTGGAACGGCGACATTCGAAGGGTCACGAGCCTAAGCAAATACTTAACTTCGTTAACTTAGTTTTAGCGATTAAAAACATTCTTTAATAAAAAAGTCTTTCATTACGCATGGGTATGTCCTGTATTGTCTTGGAGGAACTATAACGCCTCAAAGGTGTTGTAAAATCTCACCGGGGTGGATCATGGATGTTCGCGAAAGTATTAAGAATCTGATAGAAGAAGCCCTGTCTAGTTTGGGGCTCGAAATGTCGGATGAGATTCATTTGGAGAGACCAGCAAATGTTGAGCACGGTGACTGGTCGACCAATGTTGCTTTAGCGTTGGCCAAAAAAGCAGAATCCAATCCGCGTGATCTTGCCGCTCAGTTAGCATCCGCAATAGAAAATTTCACATCAGATTATGTAGAACGGCTAGAGGTTGCTGGACCTGGATTTTTAAATTTCTATTTAAACAAAACTTGGCTTTATGACGTCTTGGTGCAATCAGTTGATGCTGGTTCTAAGGATTGGGCGCGCTCCCAGCATGGAGCCAATAAAACAGTAATTGTTGAGTTTGTGAGTGCCAACCCTACTGGGCCATTACACGCTGGGCACGGCAGAGGGGCGTGTTACGGAGATTCAGTTGCCAGACTATTAGAGAGGTCAGGTTATTCGGTATCGCGAGAATTCTATGTAAATGATCGAGGGACGCAGATGAATTTATTTGCCTCTTCTTTGGCCGCAAGCGCTGCGGATGAAGAAGTTCCAGTAGATGGATACCACGGGGCTTACATAAAAGAATGGTCCACTGATCTGCCTGAAGGTGAAGATCCGCTTGATTGGGGTAAAAAACGAGCTTTATCTAGCCACAAAGAAGTTCTTAGTAGCTTGAACATAGAATTCGATTCTTGGTTCAGTGAGAATTCAATGGTTGAATCAGGTTCAATAGAAAAGACTCTATCTTTGCTTGATGAGGCAAGTGCGTCGTATGAAAAAGATGGGGCTATTTGGTTAAAAAGCACACAATATGGTGATGATAAAGACCGAGTGTTAGTTAAATCTGATGGAGAGTACACATATCTATTGCCAGATGTTGCGTATCATCTCGACAAGTTAGCTAGAGCTGACCGTCTTATAAATGTTTGGGGTGCTGACCACCACGGATACATCTCACGCATGAAAGCAGCGATCGAATCTTTAGGACACGAACCAGAAAGACTTGAAGTGGAAGTTACTCAAATGGTGAATCTCCAACGTTCTGGAGAAGAGGTAAAACTTTCGAAACGAACAGGAGACATAGTTGAACTTTCAGAGGTTGTAAAAGAAGTGGGGTCTGACGCTGCACGCTTTACTTATCTGCTCCAATCCATTGATACAACTCAAACATTTGACTTGGATTTTGTTTCTAAAAGGGTAAATGAAAATCCGATTTTTTATGTTCAATATGCATATGCGCGGATTCGTTCAATGATGAAAAAAGCTGACCAAATCGGTTTTAAGCCATTGCCTCTTTCTGAGGTTGACCTTTCGGAACTTCAGCATCCTAGAGAGATGGTTTTGATCAGGTCGTTACATGAATTGCCTGATGTTGTTGAGCGAGCAAGTCGCGAACTGGCGCCACATCAAATAACGGCATGGTTGAGAGAATTTGCCGCGGATTTACATGGCTTCTATCACGACTGTCGTATTCTTGGTGATGATATAGAACCTTCTTTGACGCAAGCTCGGTTTTTGTTGATGCGGGGAGTTTTAGTCGGACTTGAGGTAGGAATGGAACTATTAGGTGTTAGTGCTCCTACGGAGATGTGGCGTGATGACCTTGTCGAAGAGGGAGACGGCTGATGGCGGGTCCTATATCGCGTAATTTGTTGCCGGACACGACAGATATTTCATCTGGGGAGCACACTCTTGTAGGAGGTTGTGACTTATTAGACCTTGCTCATGAATTTGGCACACCTCTTTTCGTTTATGATGAGACGCATTTGCGATCAAGGTGCCGTGAAGCAGTGAAAGCATTTGATGGCAATGTCGCATACGCCACAAAAGCTTTTCTTTGCACAGAGATGGCGAGGCTGGCTTATCAGGAAGGCATGAGTCTTGACGTTGCCACGGGTGGGGAATTGTACATAGCTCGAAAAGCTAATGTCCCTGGGGAACGAATAGTAATGCACGGAAATAACAAAAGTTTTGAAGAGCTTGATATGGCTATCAGTGAGAACGTAGGGCGTATAGTAGTGGATTCTTTTAACGAACTTGATCGTTTAGAGGAGCTATGTGCGAGTCTCAATAAGTCAACCAAAGTTCTTCTAAGGGTCACTCCTGGAGTGGAAGCGCATACTCATGAGTTTGTTTCGACGGGTCAAGAAGATTCAAAATTCGGATTTACGGTTAGATCAGGTGTAGCTGAAGCGGCTGTTGAGAGAGCTAGAAGTTCGAAGCATTTGGAATTACTAGGATTGCATGCCCATATTGGTAGTCAGGTTTTTGATGTTCAACCATTCGCGAAAGCAGTAGGGGTATTGGCAGAATTTGCAGCTCCTTATGATTTTCCTGAGTTGGTCGTTGGAGGAGGATTGGGAGTCCCTTACGTCGAAGGAGAATCTGCTCCTTCTATACAAGAGTGGGCAGACGCGATTTTTGATGCTTGCGAAAAGGCTGGAGTCCAGTCTTCAGTTGGTTCAGAACCAGGACGTTCTATAGTTGCTAGCGCAGCTGTCACTCTTTACACAGTTGGAACAATAAAAGAAGTGCCTGATCATAGAACTTATGTTTCTGTTGATGGGGGAATGAGTGACAATCCTAGACCAGCGCTTTATGGGTCCGGTTATGAAACTTTTCTCCCGCGTTTAAATCAAGCGGAACGGCAAAGTTCTGTACGTCTTGTAGGTAAACACTGTGAATCTGGAGATGTTCTTATAAAAGAGGCATGGGTTCCTGAAGATTTGGTAGTGGGAGATATTCTCGCCACACCTGTAACGGGAGCTTATGGCCATTCAATGGGATCTAATTACAATCAAATGCTTAGACCAGCAGTGGTTTTCGTATCGGATGGCTCTCCAAGATTGGTTGTAGCAAGAGAAACATACGAAGATTTAGTAAGACGTGACATTTAACATATTAAAGAAGTTAAAACAGTACCTGACTAAGGCCTTTAGGCAAGTACTGTATGAGTATGGAATTAGTTAATGTCAACATAGGGCTTTTAGGCTGTGGAACAGTCGGAGCTTCTTTGTGTAAATTAATCGACGAGCAGAGCGAAGCTATTGCCGAACGAACAGGAATTAAGCTCGATGTCGCGATGGTGGCTGTACGCGATGTTTCGCAATCACGAGACGTTCCTGTAGCCCCTTCTTTATTTACTGATGACCCGAATTCAGTTATTGAGAGCCCTGACGTCGATGTTGTCGTTGAAGTTATGGGAGGAATTAATCCATCTAAAGAGCTGATTCTAAAAGCTCTTAAACTTGGGAAACCTGTAGTAACAGCAAATAAGGAGCTTTTAGCCACTCATGGGGACGAGTTGTATTCTTTAGCGAAACAGTCTGACGTCGATCTTTTATTTGAAGCTGCTGTTGCAGCCGCTATCCCTATCATCCGACCGTTGCGTGAATCTTTAGCTGGAGAACCAATTACACGAGTTATGGGCATAGTGAATGGAACTACGAATTTTATTCTTACGAAGATGGCTGAAGAAAACATGCCATATGCAGAAGCTCTCGACGAAGCTCAAAAACTTGGCTACGCGGAAAGTGATCCAACAGCCGATGTTGAAGGTCATGATGCAGCTGCGAAAGCTGCAATAATCGCAAGTCTTGCTTTCGGGGGTCAAGTTACACTTGACGACGTTCATGTTGAAGGAATCACAAACATAACTCCCGAGGACATAGATTTTGCCCACCGTTTGAATCATTGCATAAAGCTTTTGGCAATCACGGAAAAGCGAAAAAGTGGTGGTCAAGATGCTTTATGCATTCGCGTGCATCCAAGTATGGTTCCTTTGACACACCCTTTGGCCACGGTTCGGGAAAGCTTTAACGCAATTTTTGTTGAGGGTGATGCCATGGGAGAGTTGATGTTTTATGGAAGAGGTGCAGGAGGCGAACCTACGGCATCAGCGGTATTGGGTGATTTGATCGACGCTTCTTGTAATTTAAAAAAATCTAACAGCGCTTCAATCGGTGAATTCAAACCCATAAAAATTTCACCAATCACAGATTTAGAAAGTCAGTATTTCTTAGAAGTGGAAGTTGATGACCAGCCAGGTGTGTTGGCACAGGTAGCCACAGTTCTCGGTGAACACAGCGTCTCAATCCGATCTATGGAACAAGAGGGTCTAGACAGTGAAGCAAGGCTAATTTTTATCACTCATAAAGCTTTTGAGAGCGACTTTCAAGCAGCGATCAAGGCTTTGAATGAGCTAGAAACAGTTAAAAGTGTAGGTACTGTGCTCCGGGTTATTGGTATCGATTGAGTCAAGGGGTTCAAGTGAAGTACGTAAGTACAAGAGGTGCTGCGCCAGAAAAAAACTTCAGTGAAGCTTTGCTGACAGGTCTAGCTGATGATGGAGGCCTATACGTCCCAGACGAATGGCCGTCAATCAAAAGCTCCGGTAGCGGTGATTATTTAGAAACGGCTTTTGAAGTAATGAGCCTTTTCACAGCAGAAAGTCTTGATCAAGCAGTTTTTAAAAAAATTATAGATGAAGCCTATGATTCATTTGACCTAAAGGAAGTTGTCTCTTTAATTGAATTAGATGAACAAATTTTCTTGATGGAGTTATTTCATGGACCCACTCTTGCATTTAAAGACATAGCCCTACAGCTAGTTGGTGGTTTATTTGATTATGAATTAAATAGGCGTGGGGAGCATCTTACGATTGTGGGAGCGACCTCCGGTGATACAGGCTCTGCGGCAATTGAGGCTTGCAAAGATCGTCAGAATTTAGACATCGTGATTCTTCACCCATCAGACAGGGTTTCTGAAGTGCAACGAAGACAGATGACAACAGTCGATTCTTTCAATGTGCACAATGTGGCGATTGAAGGAACTTTTGATGATTGCCAAGACTTGGTTAAAGCGATGTTTAATGATCTTGAATACAGAAACAAATTGAAATTAGGTGCTGTTAATTCAATTAACTGGGCGAGGGTTATGGCTCAGATTGTTTATTACGTGGTGGCATCTGAAAGGTTAGGTTCGACTGATCAGCCAGTTATTTTTTCAGTTCCAACTGGAAATTTTGGAAATGTATTTGCGGGTCATGCAGCGCGAAATTGCGGTCTGAACATTCCGAAATTATTGGTTGCAAGTAATGAAAACGATATTCTCACTCAATTTTTCAATTCTGCTGAAATGAAAATAGATGAAGTGATACCTACCCTTTCACCAAGTATGGATATTCAAATCTCCTCCAACCTAGAAAGACTAATTTTCGAACTATTTGAAAGAGATGGAAAGAAGGTTGAGAGTCTTCTAGAAAAGTTCCGATCCGACAGAAAAATTAGAGTTGACTCTGATATTGAGGCCAAGTTTTCCAGCACTTGGGTCGGCTACAGTTTCGATGATGATGAAGTAATCAAGTGTATTTCTTCAGAAGCAGAAAGATCAGGCATAATTCTTGATCCGCATTCCGCTGTCGGGGTTTTAGCTGCCCGTTTGCATCGAAACAAAAAAATTGATTCTGGAATTCCAATTGTTTCTCTGGCTACAGCACATCCAGCGAAATTCCCTAAGGCAGTTGAAAGAGCATTAGGGAAGTGTCCGCCCCTGCCAGAACGTCTAGCAGATTTGCACGAGCGTCCTGAGTTCTTTACTCGGTTACCTAATGATTTAGAAATCGTGAAAAACCATGTGATCAGTTGCTCCAGAATAGATGAAAAATAAGTGCAGATTAAAAAGATTTTTGTCAGGATGAGAGAAGTATGAAATATGTAATTTGTGTACCAGATGGTTGTGCTGACTTACCAGTCCCAGAGCTTGATGGAAGAACTCCTTTAGAAGTAGCTAATATGCCAAATCTTGACGCGCTCGCTGCTAGAGGGACTCTAGGCAGGGCAGAAGTAATTCCAAGTGGTTTGCCGCCGGGAAGCGACGTAGGGAATATGTCGATTTTCGGCTATGACCCAAATCAATACCATACGGGACGTGCGCCTATTGAGGTTGCTGCACTTGGAGTAAAATTAAGACCAGACCAAACCGCGTTTAGATGTAATTTTGTGAAAGTGATTGATGGAGTCATGGTCGATTACGCAGGTGGGAATCCTTCTTCAGATGAAGCAGAGAAGGTTATTGCTCAATTAAATCGAGAATTAGGAAACCCTGATGAGGGGATTTCTTTTTTGCCAGGTGTCAGCTTTCGTAATGCAATGATCGCTCCTATGGATTTCGTTGACGCCGTTTGTATTCCACCACATGATTTAACAGGTGATCCTGTTGTATTGCCTTCTGGAAATTCAGGTCAAAAAATTTCTGATCTTATGGCTGCCTCTGAGGAAATATTGACTGCGTCGAGTTTAGAGGCAACAGGAATTTGGTTGTGGGGTCAGGGGACCCAACCTCAGTTACCATCATTTCGTGAAGTCAATGGAGTGAATGCAGGTTTAGTTACGGCAGTTGACCTTGTTAGAGGCATTGGAAAATTAGCTGAAATGGAAGTATGCGACATTCCAGGTGCAACCGGCTGGTACGACACTGATTATGAAGGCAAGAGAGATATAGCTCTAAAAGAATTGGAGCGAGGTTTGGACTTGTTCATAATTCATGTTGAGGCTACTGATGAAGCTGGCCATGCTGGAGATGTTGAAGCAAAAGTCGAATCGCTTGAAAATTGGGATAGCCGTATTTTGAATGGCTTGATTTCTGGTTTGAACGATTTAGGGCCATGGAGAATGCTAATGCTCCCAGATCATGCAACTCCTTTAACTCTTCGGACACATACGCCTGATCCTGTTCCGTATCTCCTGTTTGATTCAGAAAAAGATGCAGATGGTGGTGTTTTTACCGAAACTGGAGTTTCAGAGATGCCTTTGATTAAGGGGCATGAACTCATGAAAGTGCTTTTAGCCAATTAAATAAAAGATTTTTACAGGAAAAAAATAAAAACTCTTTTTAAGTAAGTTTTTGTGTTGTCGACTACTTGAGGTTCGCATACAGTACTAGATGTCGTTATGGCTAAAGGCCTGATTGACATTCATCAGGTCTGATGGTTACACGAGTGTACGACCCAGAGCGTGTTTCGTTTTAACGGCAATTCAATTTCGGTGCTAAACCAATTTTCTAGGGGTTTGACACTCAACACACAGAACACAGAGGTGTTTAAGTATGGACTCGACTGAGTTACAAAGCGATTCATTGGAAGCCAAAGGGCGAGATGAACTTATTACTATTGCCACGGCGCTAGGAGGGAAACCTGCTTCACGCGCCAGAAAAGCGGAGATAGTTGAATTGATTCTTGAATTGGCTTCTGGGGGTACGCCTTCCAAAGCCAATACCGAAGAGTCAGAGAAAGAGACTTCTGCAGGTGTTGAAGAAACAACGACAAAAGATGAAGAAGAACCGCTGGCTGATTGGGAGGTCGCTCTCAAGGATGAGGCTGAAGAAGAAAGCAAGGATGAGTCTGAAGAAGGAAGCAAGAGTGAAGATTCCAGCAAGTCAGTCAAATCTGAAACTTCGGATAATGCCAGCAGCGGAAGAGCGTCGTCAAGTAGAGACTCGGAATCAAGAAGTTCCAGCAATAATCGAGAAAAACGCAACAATGAATTTACTGAACCTGGAAACCGTCGCCGTCGCCGTCGTGGTAGAGGGCCAGAAGGCCAAGATGATTCTTGGGATGGTGAACCTGTTTCGATAGAGGGCTATTTAGATTTACGTAACGAAGGTTATGGCTTTTTGCGAACAACAGGATTCCGTCCTTCAAAACAAGATGCTTATGTATCTGTGAAACAGGTAAAACAATTTGATCTTCGACGTGGGGACTATTTAGTTGGTGGAGCAAGACCAGCAAATAGAAGTGAAAAAAATCCTGCTTTATTGAGATTAGATACTGTAAACGGGAACCCGCCTGAAGACGCACAGAAACGACCTCACTTCGAAGACTTAACACCTCTATTTCCGGATGAGCGGTTAAACCTTGAATTGGCAGCTGACCCATCTAATATGACTGCTCGTATCGTTGACTTGTTATCCCCAATAGGCAAGGGACAAAGGGGTCTTATCGTTTCACCACCGAAGGCTGGTAAGACAACAATAATGAAGCAGATTGCTAGGTCAATAGAAACAAATAATCCTGAAGTTAAATTGATTGTCTTACTGGTTGATGAAAGACCTGAAGAAGTCACTGATATGAAAAGATGGCTTATTAATGGTGAAGTTGCCGCTTCAACTTTTGATAGACCTGCTGAAGAGCACACCGCTATTGCCGAGGTAACCATAGAGAGGGCTCGAAGGCTCGTTGAATATGGTGAAGATGTAGTGATAATTCTTGACGGAATCACACGATTAGCTAGAGCTTATAATCTGGCTGCTCCGGCGACAGGAAGAATCATGTCTGGTGGTGTGGATAGTGGAGCTTTATATCCACCAAAGAAATTTTTTGGTGCTGCTAGAAATGTTGAAGAAGGCGGTTCTTTGACTATTTTGGCCACGGCTTTAGTAGAAACAGGGTCGAAGATGGACGAAGTTATTTTTGAGGAGTTCAAAGGAACAGGAAACATGGAACTTCGTTTGGATCGAAGAATTGCGGAAAGACGTGTTTATCCCGCTATTGATGTTAATGCTTCATCAACTCGTCATGAAGAACTTTTATTTGATCGTAAACAATTAAATCAAGTATGGAAATTAAGACGAGTTCTAAATGGTTTGGCGTCAGATGGGGATAATGGTTCAGGCGCAGGTCTGGAGCTACTCATTGACCGATTAAAAACTTTTCCTAACAATGATGAATTTTTGGCAGAAGTAGCTAAAGGTCCATCAATAGAAACTTCTTGAATTAAAAAATAGGTTGTTAATGGTAAACAATTCCAACAGACTGGACAGCTATGAGATCTGAAATACATCCTGAATATAGAACGGTTGCGTTCCAAGACACTAGTGAAGGAACTACCTTTTTGATTCCTTCAACGGCTGAGACCGGAGAAACAACTATTGTTGATGGGGTTGAGTACCCGTTGGTCAAAGTTGAAGTTTCTTCTGCGAGCCATCCATTCTTTACAGGCAAGATGCAGATTATTGATACAGCGGGTCGAGTTGAAAGATTTGAACGCAGGTACGGCAAAGGTCGTAAAAAGGGTTCCGAGTAGAACTAGCTGTAGATAATACTTGTAGAAAAATTGCCTTTAGAAGAAGAACAACGGTTATCTCTAAACCGAAGTAAATTACGAAAAATTCTTTCCGAAGAATATGAAAATTTGACGGAGTCTTCCGGAAATGGAATTCGCAACAATTCGACCTTATGGGTTATAGCCGATGAAGAAAGTCCTGAAAGTCTGCTGGGCGCATCTCTTTTAGAGTTAACGACTCAGGATCAACTTGACTTAGTCATCTTTTTTGAGAATCTTCAGGATGCTCAAGTGACACAAAGAAGATCAAGCATTTTGAATCCACCACCCAGTATTTTCTTCCTATCTGATGGGAAGCCTGTCCCTGTTGAACCAGCCGCTATTAAAAGCAGGGGTAACGCGCAAGAGGCACCTTCTGAGTTTTATGAACTGTGTTCGAAATTTGGATTGCAATCAATTTGCGAATGTGGAACATGGAAAGGTGAGATTTTAGGACTTGAAGTGATAAGAGTTGCTGATGGTGAAATTGAAGTCGGAGTAGGGAAATTTGACCGCGAAGCTAATTCGTTAATGAGTAGCGGTAGGTCATTGTCTGAAGTTCTTGCATCAGCAGTAGAGATTGTTACTTCTTCTAGAAAGCCAGGATCTGCTCTCCATCCATTATCGAGACTCGCTAGGGAAAGATGGCTTAGAGCAGATGCTTTAGCCAATCCAGAAATGTTCGGTTTCGAAAATCTGACTTGTGTTGATCCTCCTAGGGAAAGGGAATCATTACGAGAAACCATGCCAGCAGCAGCAACCGGTATTAACACGGCGGGTAAAAAAGTTCTTATTGTTTTCTCAGTTGGTGTCGATATTTGTTTAGTTTCATTTATTGCAGATTTAATCTCGGTTGAAAGTCCCGACCGTGTTGAAGTGGTGCTACCCGAAAAAGATATTTTAGTCCCGGTAGAAAAATCTCTTAGCTATTTAGATATCCCCTTAGATATTAAAGGGGTTGTAGGAGGGTGGGAGATCCCGGCTATTTAAATTGTTTCTGTGTAAAACCAGAATGCATATTGCAGCAAGTCACATACCGGTACCCTGAGTTAATGATCGATCAAGTAAAAGCTTTGATTTCTGAGTTTGAAGATGTGGAAAAACGATTATCCGATCCTGATGTAGTTTCTGACCCAAAGCTATTAGAGACTCTTGGTCGAAGGCATAAGGAATTGGGAAACGCTCTTTCAGCTGGTCGCCCTCTCCAAGCTGCATATGAAAATCTTGAAACTGCAAAAGAACTGGTAGAAGTAACTGAAGGTGATGAACGTGACCAGCTTCAAGAGGAATTAGCGCAATTGAAGAGTGAGATCGCAGAATTAGAAACCGAATTACGAGTTTTCTTGTTACCACAAGACCCGAATGACGGGAGAACGGTAATTATAGAAATCAGAGGTGCAGAGGGCGGAGAAGAGGCAAACCTTTTCGCACGCAACCTTCGGGACATGTATGTAGCTATTTCCGCTACTAAAGGATGGGTCGTCGAACCTCTTGAGAGTAAAGAATCTGATATGGGTGGTTTTACAGAAGTGGTTTTTTTAATCCGTGGTGAAACAGCTTGGACCCACTTAAAACACGAAGGAGGGGTCCATCGTGTTCAAAGAGTACCGGTCACCGAAACTCAAGGACGCGTTCATACATCATCTGCAACCGTGACTGTCCTACCGGAAGCAGATGAAGTGGAGATAGCTATAGAGGAAAAAGATTTACAAGTAGATGTCTACAGGTCATCTGGTCCCGGTGGACAGTCGGTTAATACCACAGATTCGGCTGTTCGTATTACTCACTTGCCAACGGGTTTAGTCGTAACTATGCAAGATGAGAAAAGCCAACTTCAGAACAAAACAAAAGCTTTGCGTGTTCTTAGAGCCAGATTGTTTCAGATTGAACAGGAACGTCAACAGTCAGAAGCGGCATCAGCTAGACGCGATCAAGTAGGTGGTGGTGGGAGATCAGAAAAAATAAGAACCTACAATTTTAAAGAAAACAGGGTTACTGACCATCGAATAGGCCTTACGCTGCACCGCCTAGACAGGATTCTCGCTGGAGATTTGGATGAAGTCGTCGAAGCGTTACTGATTGCAGAAAGAGACCGACAACTAGCTGAGAGTTTTGACTAATAAGCAGTAGAAATGGATAGAGGGGTATTTAGTCAAGACGCACCGGTGAGCTGGAGGGAATTACTCGCAGAGACAGGACGACTACTCAAAGGTGATAATTCTGAACTCGAAGCGAAATGGATGATAGAAGAAGTTTCCGGAGTTGAATACCCAGAAGACTATAAAGAACAAGCGAAACCTATTCAGTTAAAGAGATTGAAGGGAATGATTGAGCGAAGAGTAGCTGGTGAGCCTCTTCAGTATGTTCTTGGTAGATGGCAGTTCCGAGAACTTGATTTATTTGTAGATGACAGGGTTTTGATACCTAGACCGGAAACCGAAATTTTAGTTGGCTACGCATTGGATGAATGTAAGAGCAAGAAAGACGATTTAGATACGACAAGATCTATAAACGTCGCAGATCTAGGTTGTGGTTCAGGTGCTATAGGACTTTCGATAGTCAGAGAGACTCAAAATGTGTCTGTATGGTGTACAGACATTTCAGAAGGAGCTATTTCAGTTGCGCGTGCCAATCTTGCTGGCTTGGGAATGGCAGGCCAAAGAGTCTCGATCAGTCAAGGATCTTGGTTTGAAGCTTTACCAGAAGAAATGTTGGAAAAATTTGACATAGTTATTTCTAACCCCCCGTACATAGGTGATAGCGAAGAGTTGCCACTAGAAGTAAGCGATTGGGAACCTTTATCATCTTTACGCTCTGGCCCCTTAGGCACAGAGGATTTAAGTTTCCTCTTAAATAATTCGATCGATTGGTTGTCTGCAGATGGACAATTAATTTTAGAATTAGCACCTATGCAGGCAGATGCAATGGTCAAAGAGGCTGAAAGCCTAAATTATCGAGAAATTCAGGTACGACATGACTTAGCAGGGCGAGAACGTGTTTTGATAGCAAGAAAACCTCTATGAAGCGTTTCTTAGATCTAAGTTCGGATTTTGAACTAGCTGTTTCTGAAGCATCTCAAGCTTTGAATGACGGAAAGTTGGTTCTGCTTCCTACTGACACGGTTTATGGAATAGCAGCAATTCCGACCAATAAAGGTGCGGTTGAAGAGATTTTTCGACGTAAAAACCGTTTGGATGATCAAGCATGCGCCGTTTTGGTTTCTGATGCTTTGCAAGCCTCTGAACTTGTGCTCTCTTCAAAGGAATTTGAACTTTTATCTCAAAGGTTTTGGCCGGGGCCACTTACTGTCGTAGCAGGACGCTCAATACATTTGGGTTATTTCTTAGGTGGTGATGAAAACTCAATAGGAGTTAGATGTCCTGACCATAGGTTCATGCAATCTTTGACAAAAGTTGTGGGTCCACTAGCAGTCACTTCAGCAAATCGTTCAGGGTTACAAACGCCAGAAAACGCGAAAGAGGCAGCAGAAGAACTGGGTGACAATTTGCTAGTGATTGATGGGGGTGAGTGCAAAGGCAAACCTTCAACTGTTGTAAATTTATTATCAGATAAAGCTGAGATCCTGCGAGAAGGTGCTTTATGTTCTGATGACCTGATCGCTGCAGGTCTTCGGCTGTAAGAGGCTAGTCTATTGTGATGAAGGTAATAGCAATTGGTTGCGACCACGCAGGTTATGAGCTTAAAGAACGCCTGAAGAACGAACTTAGCAAGATGGGTCATGAAGTAGTCGATTGTGGCACAGACTCGACCGAACGAGTTGACTATCCTGATTACGGCTTTGCAGTTGGTTTAGAAGTTGCGGGGGGTTCTGCAGATTTGGGAGTTGCAGTTTGCGGATCGGGCATAGGAATAGGAATAGCGGCAAACAAAATTTCAGGTATTAGAGCTGCGACTGTTAATGACGTCGAAACTGCGAAATGGTCAAAAGCTCATAATAATGCAAATGTTCTTTGTTTCGGGGAGCGTTTGATTGACCCTGAAGTTGCAGTTGAGGCATTGAATGCATGGTTAAATGAAGAATTTGAAGGTGGACGCCATGAGGCGCGAGTAGCCAAACTTGACTCGAAGATTGACCCCTAAACGGCTGGTTTGTAATGGCAATTTTTAGCAGCATTCGTTCTGTTGTCAGATTCCGAAAGTTGGAAATAAACAGAACAAAACGACTTCTTAGAAAAGCTGCGAATGTTGATGATTTAAGAAAACTAGCTAAAAGGCGTCTCCCAGTCGGAGTTTTTGACTACATAGATGGAGGGGCAGAAGACGAAATTACCTTGCGAAGAAATGTCGAAGCTTATAAAGAAGTTTCCTTCAAGCCCAGAGTGTTAAGAGACATGGCCAATATAGATACGTCTACTTCTTTGTTTGGCCGGAGACTGGCTTTTCCTCTTGTTTTAGCGCCGACAGGTTTTACGAGAATCGCACATTCACAAGGCGAACTGGCAGTTGTTAGGGCAGCAACTCGGGCAGGTGTGCCATTCACTTTGTCGACAATGGCAACACGCTCTATAGAGGAATGTGCATCCGTAGCCGAAAGCGATACTCGTCTTTGGTTTCAGATATATACGTGGAGGGATCGCTCTGTTGTTGAAAATCTTGTGAAAAGAGCCGAAGCGGCAGGTTTTGAGGCGGTGTGTCTCACCGTTGATACGGCTGTTCTAGGCCGACGAGAGCGGGATGTGCGACGAGGGTTTACTTTGCCCCCTGAGGTTGGTCTTGGGACGGTAATAGATGGCTTAAAGAATCCTTCTTGGACATGGGATTTTTTAAAGGCAGATCCGATTCGTTTTGCAAATGTTGAAGGCATCACTGCTATCGATGGTTCAACAGCAGTTGATCTTGCCGAACATATGAAATCCCAATTCGACCCAGGTCTCTCGTGGAATGATGTGGAATGGCTTAGATCTATCTGGAAAGGGCCAATATTGATAAAAGGAATCCAAACAGTCGAGGATGCTTTAATTGCTGTTGATTCAGGTGTGGAGGCAATTGCAATCTCTAACCATGGTGGACGACAACTAGATGGGGCGCCAGCATCATTCGATTTGTTGCCAGAAGTTGCTGAAGCAGTTCACGGGCGTTTAGAGATCATTTGTGATGGCGGAGCCCGTAGGGGTTCAGACATAGTGAAAGCGGTTTCACTGGGAGCTAGTGCAGTAATGGCTGGAAGACCTTACCTTTATGCTCTTGGAGCATGTGGTGAAAGGGGAGTTGACCACGTTCTTGAACTCCTTCATGAAGGTGTTGAAAGAACGATGGCTTTAACAGGAGCTGCTTCAGTTGATGACCTTACGGAAGAATTGATCAGCAGAACAAAATAATAAAGCCATTTACGTAGTCAATTTAGTTGCCGACAGGGGCTTCAAGGATTCCTACAAGCATGTCAATTAAGTTTTCTTTGTATTCCGAATTGCTCAATAACATTTTCATCTCAGTTTCCAAAGATCGAGCCCTTTCTGACAGAGATGAAGTCATTAGTTGCATCATTGCAAGAAGGCGCTCTTGTCGGATGGGGATTGGCAAGAATACTGGTCGACTTTCAAGCAACTCTAGGGCTTTAGAAAGGTGAGGAGAAGACAGATCCCCAGAAAGACTCCTCCAGTTTGAGAACTGATCTGACAACTGAGAAATTATCTGAAGGTACCGACATCCACTTTGAGTTTCTAAGCAGCTAACCATGGGCACAACCAGAGAATTTACTAATGCCCGAGTGGACGATTTTTCATCAAGAGACAAGAGAATCTCTCCTCTGCGTTCATCGATAGGAGTTCCGTGATAAGTGAGAATCCCTTGAAGTAGGCCCTCTCTTGAGCCAAAGTGGTATGTAACAGCAGATGTATTGCGCTGATCTGCCGCAACTACAATTTCTTGAACTTGAACTTGCCAGATTCCTTTTACCGCAAAAAGTCTTTCAGCTTCTAATAGGAGCTGTTCGCGTGTTTTGACGCTGCTTCGAGGCACTTATCCGAGTGGCAATAGGGCGTTTGAAGGTAATACGGAAACCGATATGTCTTCTGGAAGTTCATATTGAAAGTCAGGGAATCTCCTTTGTGCTTCTGCTCTATAGTGATCTGTCGAATGAATAGGATCCTTATCGAATTCAGGGATTACACGTTGTCCAAAAATCTCAAGCATTTCTAGAACCTGTTCGTGAGCCATTCCTTCAATTGGTAATCCGAACACGACTTGATCACAACCTACTTCTTGGTATCGAACTAGTTGTTCGCATACTTCTTCAGGAGTTCCACAAAGCATGTATCCTTCATCGATTGCCCAATCAAGCATTTCGTCGGTCCAGTTCGGATCTATTGGTGCATCAGGCCAAGTCACAGCGTCGGGAGATTTTGGCATTGTGTCGTGATACATGTTGACCATGGTCACTAGGTAGCCTCTTCCCTTTGTTTTAGCGATTGCTCTTGCTTCATCGCGATTTTCAAGGCAAATTACAGCATTGGTCATCATGACATTATCGTTTTTGAACTGACCGATTTGCTCTACGGGATCTTGAATGGCTTCTTTGTAGGCGTCGACGCGTCCCTTGAGGTTATGAATAGGTTCAAAGTTGAAAGCTATTGCACCTATGCCAAGTGACCCTGCTTTAGCGAATGTTGGTGGATTTCCACAAGCTACCCAAAGAGGGGGGTGGCCTTTACCGTAGGGTTTCGGAAGAATGTTGTGTGGAGTAGGCACAGTGAAAAACTCTCCTTTGAAGTCATAGTCTTTCTGCTCCCACATACGAGGTATCTCACGAATGACTTCATCCCATTGCGCCTTAGTTTCACTTGGATCAGCGACATTAAAGCTTAAGAGTTCATGACTTCCCGCACCGCGGCCAGTTCCAAATTCAAAGCGATTTTCTGTTACATGATCAAGCATCGCAGCTCTTTCGGCTATACGAACCGGATGTTCTTTATTTGTTGGCAAGCTTGTTATCGCTGACCCAAGATGTATGTAGTCCGTTTGTGCTGCTACCCAACCCATCAATGGTGATGGGGCAGACATGTGGCTGTATTCGGTGAGAGCATGATGTTCACCAAACCACATGTATTTCCAGTTGTTTTTGTCAGCGGTGATCCCATAACTTGCTTCGCGCATCAGCTCGGTATGTTCCGATTCTGTGTCGTGGGCTGCGGGTCCGGGTATGTAACCGTTACTAAAAATTCCGAATTCCATTGAAACCTCTTTTATTTAATGGCTTCCATTAGTATGACTGATTTTGGCGTATAAGTCAAGGCCAAGAGGGAGGTTGCTTGTATGTTCGAAATGTAAGAAACGATATTGAGAAATTTATATGGAAACTCAACTTGTATTATCTGGCCAGGAATTGGGGATACCTGATGGAGAAACCCTCGTAGGGGCTTGGAAAAAAAGTTTAGAAGTAGAACCAAGACAAAAATTGTTTTCATTCGATGGGCGTGAAATAGATCGGGGTACTTTTTTAGATTTAACTTCTAAAACAGCGTCGGATTTAGCTAATTCTGGGTTGGTGCCTGGAGATCGGGTTCTAATTTCTGGAGAAAACTCGCTAGATCTAATCGTTGCACACGTCGCGTGTCTAAGACTCGGTCTCGTAGTCGTGCCTGTTAATAGTTCATATAGAGAGGCTGAATTGGAATTTCTAATTGAAGATGCAAGACCTGCGGCAGCTTTGGTAGATCAGAAAGAATGGCATGGACTTTTAAATTCAACAGATTCTGATTTATTCGTTTCCTCTATAGCAGTTAAAGCAAAAAGTGGTCCCATGCCAGATTTGGATCACGCTAAACCAGAAGACCCAGCTTTGATTGCATACACATCAGGAACTACGGGAAAACCAAAGGGGGCTGTACATAGCCAGAGGTCTTTATTAGCTGGAGCCCTTTCAGTGGTTAGAGCATGGGAATGGACAGAATCAGACTGTCTTTTATTGTGCCTCCCTTTATTCCACATTCATGGAATGGGCATTGGTTTACATGGCACATTACTTGCTGGAGGCTCAGCTGTTATACAAAAAGGTTTTGACAAAGATTCGATTTTTTCTGAAATATCTGAAAATAAGTGCTCGATGTTTTTCGGAGTCCCAACCATGTATCACAGGCTCGTCGATGATGAAAGACTCAGTCAACTTGCTGCACTGCGTTTATGCGTATCCGGTTCTGCGCCTCTACCAGCAGATCTGCATCAACAGTTAAAAGATAAAGGAGGAGTTGACATACTCGAACGGTACGGAACCACTGAGACGATGCTGACGATTTCTAATCCTTACTCAGGTGAGCGACGTGCTGGTTCAGTTGGATTTCCCCTGCCCGGGGTAGAGATTCAAATAGATCCAGAAAGTAAAGAGATACTAGTGCGTGGTGAATCTGTTTTTAAAGAGTATTGGTCGAAAGAGCAAGAAACTAATGAGTCTTTTCAAGAAGATTGGTTTAAAACAGGTGATGTAGCAGAGGTCACTGATGATTACGTGTTAATTAACGGTCGTATAAAGGAGATGATAATCACGGGTGGGTTAAATGTTTACCCTCAAGAAGTTGACGAAGTAATACAGTTGCATCCCGATATTGCTGAAGCGGCAGTGTCAGGGACGAAATCTCAAGAGTGGGGAGAGGAAGTTGTAGCTTGGATAGTAATGGAAGAAGGAATTAACAGTATCGGAATCGACGAAGTCAGAAAATACGCCTCACAATATTTAGCTTCTTACAAAATTCCTAAAAGATTAGTAATTGTGAAAGAATTGCCTAGGAACTCACTTGGTAAGATTTTGCGACACGAGTTAAAAGAAAAAGGGGTTATTGATGGAAAATGAAACTAGTCCGAGTCATGTGGCATTTCATTTTGACGTCATGTGCCCATGGGCATATCAAACATCGATTTGGATGCGTGAAGTTAGAGACAGGTTAAACATAGAAGTTGATTGGTGTTTCTTTAGTCTCGAAGAAATCAATCGAGATGAAGGCAAGAAACATCCATGGGAACGTGAATGGTCTTATGGATGGTCAATGATGCGAATAGGAGCGTTTCTTAAAAGAATTGATCCATCTCTAAATGATGCTTGGTATTTGAAATCCGGAACAGCTCTTCATATTGAGGGGCGTAAACCCCATGATCCTGATGTAGCTCGCCAGCTTCTGGCAGAAATGGATCAAGACCCACAGATAGTTGAACAAGCACTTGCCGACCTGACAACACATGATGATGTGAAAAGAGATCATGAACTTGTCGTATCTTTAGGAGGTTTCGGTGTCCCAACACTTGTTTTTAGCAACAATGAAAGGATCTTCGGACCAGTTTTAGTAAATCCGCCAACAGGTGAAAAGGCAGAAAAATTATGGCACTTAGTGACTGGATGGCTGGAATTTCCTCATTTGTACGAGATGCAAAGACCTAAAATGCCTCTTGATCTCGAAATGATAAGCGACACATTCAACCCTTATGTTAAAGCAAGAGATTGGGAAACAAGAGCGAATCCAACACCGTAAATAGGAGTGAAAATGAGTATAAACAAAACCCAGATTGTTGAAGGACTCAGTCAGATTTGGGGAAAATGGAGTCATTTTGGCTCAGAATTGAATGAAGACCAGTGGGAAACATCAAGCCGTCTTCCTGGTTGGACTATTAAAGACAACTTGTCTCATCTCATCGGAGGTGAATATATGTTGAGTGGCCGAAAACTGCCAGAAGCAGAAGTTGCAGCCGAGCATATAAAAAATCCAATAGGGGAGGCAAACGAAAAAGCTCTTCAAAGTTTCCGTGAAAAACAGGGCAATGAGGTTCTTGCTTTGTTCAATGAAATAACAGCTGAACGATTTCAAGTCTTGTCTGAAATGAGCGAAGAAGAGTTTCAAGCTGTTGGGTGGACGCCAGCCGGCGAAGCACCGTATGGAAGGTTTATGCAAATCAGAGTTTATGATGCATGGTTGCATTTGCAAGATTGTAGAGAACCTCTAGGTCTTCCTGGAGATGAGGATGGTTTACCGGCTGAAATCGCAATTGATGAAGTCTCTTCTGCTGCTGGATACATAGTTGGCAAAAAAGGCCGAGCCCCAGAAGGTAGCCGTGTCGAAATCCTTATTTCAGGACCCATTGAGAGAACTCTAAGAGTTGAAGTGAAGGAAGGCCGAGCATCACTAGTGGAATCTTTTGACGAAGACCCAACTAGCACCTTGACATTGTCATCATTAGATTTCACGGCTTTAACGGGAGGACGTGATGATTCGACAATGTATATAGAAGATGGTCGAGTAGTTTTAGGTGGTGATCTGGAAGTAGCGAGACGAATAGCAGAAAATCTTGCTTATACGATTTAGGAGAATTTAATAATGTCTTTTCACCAGAAACTTTTAAACATACCAAAAGTTGAAGACTGTTTACCTGGCCGGCAAACGCCGATCTCTGTATCAGGAATACACGCACTTAATGGTAATAAGATCAATCCGCCTTTTCCTGAAGAGATGGGTTCATTGGTAGTCGGAATGGGTTGTTTCTGGGGAGCAGAAAGAGTTTTTTGGCAACTAGATGGGGTATGGGTAACGGCAGTTGGATACAGCGGTGGTCATACACCTAATCCCACTTATGAAGAAGTTTGCTCAGGGTTAACTGGACATGCAGAGGTCGTGCTTGTGGTCTTTGAGAAAGAAAAGATTGATTTAGAAGGTTTACTAAAAGTTTTTTGGGAAAGTCATGATCCGACTCAAGAGATGAGGCAAGGAAATGACATAGGGACGCAATACAGGTCAGGAATCTGGGTTGCGGATCAAGATCAGTTAGTCAAGACAGAAGAAAGTCTCAAAGCCTATGAAGAAGCGTTACTTGTTTCTGGTTTCCAAAAGATCAAAACTACAGTAGAAATTCAAAAAAATTTTTACTATGCAGAGGAATACCATCAACAATATTTACATAAGAATCCAAATGGGTACTGTGGTATTGCTGGAACAGGAGTGCTGTGCAATTAGGGAAAACAGTTTCGGATCTAATCTCATACCTAAAAAGCCTCAATTATGTCTTTACGATTTAGGCTTTCTTGTGGGGGAAAATTATGAGTGAGTTCTTGCTCGATCAAAAATTAGTTGATCGATTAGTTGCAGATATGGAGTATGAGTTAGACAGAAAAGCTCCGCCAGAAAATTTCCCTCAGTTTCCTGATATTCCTTCAGCACGCTATACGGATGAAGATTTCTATGAGTTGGAACAAAAATATTTGTGGAATAACAGTTGGTTGGTAGCAGGCCGAGTTGAAGACATACCTAGTCCGGGAAATTACTTCTTATTCGAAGAGATCGGAATTCCTTTAATAGTGCTCAGAGGGAATGACAATAAAATTCGTTGTTTTTCAAATACTTGCAGACACCGCGGAGCGCCAGTAGTAAGAGAGAAAGAAGGCACTATACGTCATTTACAGTGCCAGTATCATTCGTGGACATACGGAATAGACAACGGAGATCTTCTAGCAGTACCAGATGAAAGAGATTTCGTTGATCTTTGTAAGGAAGATCGAGGATTGCCAGAAATAAGTTGCGATACCTGGGGAGGGTGGATCTGGATCAATGTAAATCCAAATGCATCTCCTTTAATTGATTTTTTAGGGAAGATCCCAGGAGAAATGGAACAGTACCAATGCGAGAATCTTCGCTTAGTAGGCACAGATCACCGTGAAGTCAATTGCAACTGGAAAGTTGCAATTGAAGCATTTCAAGAGGTCTACCATTTCCGTTTCATACATGATCGAGGGGGATGGACGAGCCTTGATTCGCGTGGAGGAACAATGGGTCTGCTAAAACATGGCAATTCCAGAATGGTAGTTCCACGTTCAAAACAGATGGTAGAGAAGCTCGAAATGGAATCATGGAAAGATTTCAAGATAGTCAAAGACCCGTTAGGACTTGAAAATATCCCTACTGTGCATCCCATCGTCCACTGCACTAGTTATTCATTTACTGTTTTTCCAAATTTCATCACACCCTTAGGAGCAACAGGCTTTCCTGTAATGCTCTTTTTCCCTGCTGGTATTGACAAAACTAGAATCCGTATATACCACTACGCTCCAGACTGGGGAGATGGAGATCCTCCAGAAGCATGGAAACAACGAATAGCTGAATTTGCTGTAGTAATTGATGAGGATGTTTGGAATCTTGATGCCATGCAGAAAGCTATGGAGTCTCCAACTTATGACGGAACGCCTCTGTGCTATCAGGAAAGACGAATATACAACATGCAAGAAGTGATTGATCGCGTAATAGGGGTTGAAAGAATTCCAGCAGAAATGGCTATTACTCAGCTTCTAGACAAATTTATTGAAGAATAAACTCAGAGACTAATAACTCCGGTCTTTCTAAGGTTTTCTAGTTCTGATTGGCTAAGACCAAGTTCTTCAGTGAGAACTTCATTCGTATGCTCTCCGACCCATGGGATCCTCATTTCAGGACCTTCAGATACTTTCGACATTTTTATTGGATTTCCCGGTATCAGGATCGGTTCGTTTATTCCATCTGTCCTAGGCATTGCCACAATCATATTTCTTTCTTCTATATGTGGGTCGTTGACCACTTCAGGAGCCGTTAAAACAGGTCCTGAAGCCACGTTCGCTTCCGCGAGTAAACTCGAAGTCTGAGATCTAGTTTGGTTTTCAGCCCATTTTTCTAGGGCAGGAATGATTTCAGAATTTAAATGTTCCCCCCAACCTGTGCGCTCTTCGAAACGTGGGTCTCCGATCCAGTCGGGCCTACTGATCAAATTCGCTAGGTTTTCGAATTGATGCTCTCGTACAATTTGAAGAATTAAATAGCCGTCGCTGCAACGGAAAGGAGCTATCACGTAAGGTGCTGGATTCGGTTCGCGAGAGATACCCATTGAATGAAAATTGATAGCTACATCAGCTAAAGAGGCCATGCAGTCAAACATGGCTAGGTCTACGTATTGGCCTTCGCCTGTAGTCTCTCTATGCCTTAGAGCAGCGAGAATTCCGATTACACCGAATAAGCTCGTTGCAATATCGCCCACAGCACCCATCGGGTTGACTGTGGGAGGTTCTCCTTCACGGCGTTTGAAATCGTAAAGACCTGACATTGCTTCCGCTACCGAATTGTAAGCAGGCCAGTTTTGGTAAGGAGAATTACCAGAGTTCCCAAAACCTGAAACAGATATAACAATTACATTTGGGTATTTAGAGCTGATGGACTTGTAATCAAGTCCAAATTTTTCCATTGTCCCGGGTTTAAAGTTGTCACCGACTACATCAAAATTCGGAACTAAACGAAGAAAGAGGTCCTGGCCTTCTGATGTTGATAGATCAATTCCAACACTTTTTTTATTTAAGTTATTCCTTAGGAAAGTAGCCCCAACAGGCCTTCCAGAAGGATCGTTCATAGAAGGCAAGGCGCCACGTGCTGATTCCCCGTGAACTGGATGTTCGATTTTTACCACTTCAGCACCTAATCGGGCCAGCAATTGAGTCGCAAAGGGGAGGGCCTGCATTTGCTCAGCAGCAAGTATTTTTATGCCATCAAGTGGTTTTCCGTACTTGGCAGCTTCCTCGTTTGATATATCTCCTAAATCCATCAAGAACTCCTTGTGTCGGGAGAATAAAGATTTAAGCCTAGGATACTTCCTTAAGGTTCGTTGGATTGGATTAAGTTGATTCTTACTAATTCAGATAATAGGCAATTGGGGGCTTAATTATGGGAGTCCATGGAATTATTTCATATGGCGCCTACATACCTAGAGGTTGTTTGCTGCGTTCATCGATAGTTGAATTCACAGGCAAAGGTTCAAATAAGGGCTCTAGATCGATTGCATCGTATGATGAAAATACCACCACCATGGGAGTTGAAGCTGCGAGAAATGCTTTAAAAGGGTTAGAGATTGAACCTAGAAAACTTTGGTTTTCAACTGTTGTCCCTGCATACATGGATAAAACAAATGCAACAAATATCCACTCAGCCCTACAGTTAGATGATTTTGTAGAAGCGGTCGACTTTGGGAGTTCAACCCGTTCAGCAATAGGAGCCTTATCTAATGCTTTAGAAAGCGATGAACCAACTTTGGTGGTCACTGCAGATTTAAGAACAGGACCATCAGGTGGAACCGAAGAATCCACCGGGGGTGATGCTTCTACAGCTCTATTACTCGGCACAGATGAACAAGGAGCTTTACTCGCAGAGTATCTAGGTGGGGTTGCTATAACGTCAGACTTCACTGACAGGTGGCGTGTGCCAGGAAGTTCTTACTCTCAAGTATGGGAAGAGCGGTTTGGGGAACAGGCATACAAGCCACTCGTTGAAAGAGCTTGGAGTGAAGCTTTGAAGCAAGTTGACATGAAAACTGAAGATATAAGCGTGGCGCTTGTATCAGGGTTACATTCTCGAGCTGTAGCCAGATCGACTCCTTTGCTTGAGGTTGATGTCTCTGATGATTTGACTGAGCAAATTGGAAATACAGGCGCCGCTCATCCTTCACTTCTTTTGGCGAATTTTCTCGATCAAGCAAAACCAAATGAGATAGTTGCATTAATTGTTCTGGCTGATGGCTGTGATGTTCTTTTCTTTAGAACAACTCAAGAAGTTGCAAATAGGAGAAATTCTGTTCCTATTTCCAAACAAATAGAAAATCAGTTTCCAGTTCCATATAGCAAGTATTTATCATGGCGCGGATTGTTAGACAGCCAACTTCCGAATCGTCCATCTCCAACTAGACCTTCTTCATCAGCGGCTATGAGGCGAAACGATTGGAAAATGGGTTTTGTTGCTTCGAAAGATGCAACAACGGGAATAGTCCACATGCCTCCATCTCGTATCGGTATAAAGGGTGGGGACATTGATGATATGGAATACTTACCGATGGCTGACTCCATAGGAACCATTGAGACTTTTACAGTTGACAATTTGGTTTATTCACCAAACTCTCCTGTAGTTTTCGCTGTAGTTAATTTTCAAGATGGGGGACGGCTTCCTGTTGAGCTTACGGACGCGGATCCGGAGAAAATTGAAATCGGTGACCGAGTAGAAATGACCTTTCGTTGTCTGTATACCGCAGATGGAATTCACAATTACTTTTGGAAAGCAAGACCGGTAAGACGAGAAAGAGAGAAGTCTTAGATGGCATCACATGGAATCAAGGATCAAGTCGCAATTGTCGGAATGGGTTGCACGAGTTTTGGTGAACATTGGGACAAATCACTTGACGATCTTATAATCGAGGCGGCACAAAAAGCCACGAAATCTGCTGGTATTGAAACAGATTCGATAGATGCTTATTGGTTTGGAACTTCACAGTCAGCTGCATCAGGAATAGCACTAGCCACTCCTTTGAGGCTTTCAGGTAAACCTGTTACACGAGTAGAAAATTATTGTGCTACTGGGTCTGAGTCTCTACGTCAAGCTTGTTATGCAGTTGCTTCTGGTGCTTATGACTCTGCAATGGCACTAGGGGCAGAAAAGGTAAAGGACAGTGGATATCAAGGTCTCAATGCTTTTCCAATTCCGACTGATGGTACGAATCGGACATTGACAGCTGCTGCCATGTTTAGCTTGATTCTCCCCGCGTATGCCAAACGATACGGAGTTGACGAAGATGAACTCAGATATGTAATAGCTCGTATAGCTCAAAAAAACCATTTCAATGGTTCAAGAAATGAACTAGCACAATTCCGTCGTGAGGTTTCAGCTGAGAGGATTTGCGAGATGCCTTCGATCGCTGGACGTCTTTCAGTTATGGACTGCGCCGGAGTAGCTGATGGGGCAGCTGCAGCCATAGTCGTCAGAGCCGAAGATGCCCACAAGTACACTGACAAACCACTTTATGTAAAAGCACTTTCTGTGGTCGCTGGAGACAGCAGTGGTTTGGTAGACCCAGATTTTGATTTCACCACTCTTCCAGAGTGTGCCGATGCTGCTAAAGATGCCTATGCTCAAGCCGGAATTGAGGATCCGAGAAAAGAACTAGCTATGGCTGAGGTTCATGATTGTTTTACTCCGACGGAGATGATCCTTATGGAAGACTTAGGTTTTTGTGAAAAAGGCAAAGCATGGCAAGAAGTGCTTAACGGGTCTTTCGACTTGGATGGAGAAATGCCTGTGAATACTGACGGAGGTCTTAAAGCCTTCGGCCATCCAGTGGGCGCAAGTGGACTGAGAATGTTTTACGAAACATGGTTGCAACTGAGATCAGAGGCGCCTTCCGATAGATCAGTCTCACTTGAGAAATCTAAGCAAGCTCTTGTGCATAATCTAGGTGGTTATCCAGGCGAGATGGTTTCTTTTGTAGGCATCGTAGGCTCTGAGATCTCCTGACTAAGGTCCAATACTTGACCAATTATTAATCGTTTCTTCATCCCCGAAACATTCGAGATTTTCCTGACCTCGGCCCCAAAGGTAAAGAAGGATGTCTTCTGCCTTACCTCTTACAGCTGCATCTCCTTTACCATGTTCTCTTGTTATTTCTAGATCACCATTTGATGCGAACACCATCCATTCGCCTTCACAGTCAGTGCAGTGCAGGTGAATAGATCTATTTGGAAAATCAGCATCACTTTCTTTGATCAAAAGTAGTTTTTCTTCTATTCCATCAAGGGCTAGTAAATTTGAGATTGGAGACCGAGCCCCTGACGATTCTTCTGCGTCCCAATTATGAACTGTGTTTTCATGAGCCATACGTCTCACCCAAAACCCGACAGTTTTATTTGCGGTCCAAGACCAACAAGGGGATGAAAAGTCCTTAATTTTAAAAGTAGCTAATAAATATTCAAGTTGACTCAAAGGGGAGTCTTTCATCTCGTCTGACGGAATTGTTCTTACGGTTTGATCCCCAGCAGTAATTTGAGAAGCCCCAAACCACCAAACCATTTTCATATGGTCTAGAAGTTCTGAATTATTCCACTCGGGACACTTTGGAACATTTGCATCAAGATCTTTTTCAGCAGAAGCTATTAGAGATCGACCAGCCTCTTCAGCTACCACTAGAAGTTCTTCTAGATTCATATAATTATTCTGTTTCAATTTCAGGTCCTTGTTCACGTAGAAAAGCTTCGAATTCAGCAGCCAGATCATCGCCTGAAGGTAAGAGGTTCTCGTCTTCATCAATAGCTGTTTCTAGACGTGCAACATATGCAGTGATTTCATCATCACTTGCGACGGCAGCATCTACTTGTTTTTGCCAATCAGCGGCAGGGCCATCTAATTCCTCATACTCTGTTGTAACGCCAGTTACTTGTTCGAAGCGTCTAAGGAGAGCACGGGTAGCTTTAGGGTTGGGTGAGTCTGGAACATAGTGGGGAACTGAAACTCGGAGTGATATAACTGGGATCTTTGAACGATCGAGAGCATCATGAAGTACACCAACTATCCCGGTTGGTCCTTCATAAGAAGGCTTTTCTAGATTTAAGCGTTCAGCGAGTTCAAGATTAGTGCTACTTCCATTCACGGCTAGAGGTCGACTGTGTGGAGTCATTCCAACCATTGACCCAAGCGTTAAAACAGATTCTGCATTCGACTTGTTAACTATCTCTACTAAAAGCTCACTAAATGTGCGCCAACGAAGGTGTGGTTCAATCCCAGAAATAGCAAGAAGGTCTCTTTCATTTTCATTGGTCTTAATTGCCACTATTTTATTTTTGGGCCATGAAAGGGTTCTTTCTCCATTTTTATCAAAACCTATTAAGGGTCTTTCTTGGGTGAAGTCAAAGAAAGTTTCAGAATCTATTTCTCCTAGATGCTCAGATTCCGACTTTTCCATCAGCCACTCGAGAGCAGAAGTGGCTGAGCCACTTGCATCAAAAAGTCCTTTAAATGCAACAACAAGAATTGGTCTATCTAAAGAGTCCAACGTGTCATAATTCCAGATTAATTCATTCACTTAAACAGGATCGCGCAAGATTTGTTCCAATGCACGATCATTTCTTCATTGTTGTGAGATTATTTGTCGTGCGTAAGAAATTTGTAGAAGAACCTGGACACAACAATTCATACAGGTGGGTGATTTTTTCCGGTGTTTTTAGTGTCTATCTGGGGTTTGGCATGGTGGCGATGTCTCTAGCTCCTCTAGTGGGCGAGATACGTTCAGATTTGAACCTGACTCGTGGGGAAATAGGAATTGCATTAGGAACGTGGCAATTGATCTATATAGTCACATCTCCAATAGCAGGACGGGTAATCGATCGTTTGGGTGTCGGATATTCAATGGCGATTGGGGCATCTCTAGTATTTATCAGCGGCATTACTCGTTGCTTAGCTAATGACCTCACGACTTTATGTATGGCAGTCGCTCTTTTTGGAATTGGAGGACCTCTAGTGTCTGCGTGTGCACCTACCGCAGTTGGTCTGTGGTTCACAAATGAAAGAGAAAGAAAGTTCGCAGTTGGGGCTTATACAGCGGCCCCAGCAGTTGGCAGCATTGCAGTTCTCGTCTTATCCAATTCACTTTTGATGCCGATAACAGAATCTTGGCGTTGGACAATTGCGATTGAAACACTTGTAATTGCTTTTGCCTTACTTTTTTGGATATTGATAGCTCAATTTAAAGTTCAAAAAGATCATGCTGACAAAAAAGAAGAAAGAAAAACATTTCTGATTTGGAAGTCGATAGTTGTTTCAAAAGAAATTAAAACCATATTTTTTCTTGGAGTAGCTGTATTTTTTCTATCCCACGGCTTGGGTGGATGGATGCCTGAGATTCTTCGAGAACACTTCGGATTTTCTTCTATGGCAGCATCAAATTGGACTGCGGCAAGTTTAGGAGTGGGGATACTTGTATCTCTATTAATACCCTCGCGGACACAAAGGGAAAACTTCTCCTTTATTTTTTCTTGCCTTTTAGTAGTTATTGCCACGTCCTTGATTGCGGTTGTATTCCTGCCTAGTTATTTAATCCCCATATTCACAATGATTGCTGGTGCTAGATCGGCATTAATACCATTAGTAATTCTCGCACTTATGGAGTCTCCCAAATTGAATGTCCATCAAATGGGAACAGCATATGGACTTTGGTTTGCCAGTGCTGAAATTGGTGGTGTCTTAGGACCAGTATCGGCAGGAAGAATAGCTGATTCAGCCTTTGGATACGACGGAGTCTTATGGCTTATGGTTGCAGTTTGTCTGATGATGATTCTTTTGGCTTACGCTTTGCGTATGAGAGCACATGAAAGTATCTGACATGTTCAACAAAGTAACTGCCAAAAATAATAAGAAAAGTAATTCGAATGCGGCATACTCAGGATTCGAAGGTGAAGTGGGACGTGTGCACGCGACTTCCTCACCATCTTGGCCAAAAAGAAATGAACCATTCGAAGGCGCTCCAAATGTTCTTGTAGTTCTATGCGACGATCTTGGGTTTTCAGATTTAGGTTCTTATGGTTCTGAGATCGATACACCTAATTTGGATGCTCTAGCAGCTGAAGGTCTTAGGTATACAAATTTTCATGTGAATCCAATGTGTTCACCTACACGAGCATCTTTACTTACAGGTTTAAATTCCCATTTAGCGGGTTTAGCTACGGTTTGTCACGCAGATCCTGGCTTTCCTGGTTATGCCGCATCTATCCGCAGCGATACTGCAACTTTGGCAGAGATCCTTTCAGACAATGGATGGGCGACACTCATGGTCGGCAAATGGCATTTAACTCCAGATAACACTCTGTCAGAAGCAGGACCAAAACATTCTTGGCCATGTCAACGTGGGTTCGATCGTTATTACGGAATACTCGACGGTTTTACAAACTTCCATCAACCTCATCGCCTGTATGAAGATAATCATGTTGTGGAGGTTGATTCATACCCAGATGACTATTTTTTCACTGATGATCTGACTGATCATGCATTGAGCATGATCAAGAATGTGCGAACTGGTCATCCAAAAAAACCGTGGTTTATGTATTTTTCTCATGGTGCCGTACATGCTCCGTTGCAGGCTCCTGACAAAGATATAAAGAAATATCAAGGTAGGTATAACAGCGGATGGGATGAAATTCGCTCAGAACGTTTCGAACGGCAAATTGCATCTGGATTGATCCCTGAGGAAACGGTTTTACCTCCAAGAAATACTGAAGAGAACTATGCAGTAAGCCCTTGGGAGGAACTTAGCGACATAGAAAAGGAGACTTTCGCGCGGTATCAAGAGATTTATGCGGCAATGGTTGACAATGTTGATCAGAATTTTGGGAGATTGCGACAAGAATTGGAAACGATGGGAGAGTGGGAAAACACTGTTGTTGTATTCACTTCAGATAATGGAGCTAGCAGAGAAGGTTTGGATAACGGAACGTCAGCATACTTTAGAACCTTGATTAGCCAAGTCAGAAAAAATCCTCTCGACTCTCTAGAGGTTGACAATTCAAGATTGGATCTACTGGGCGGCCCACAAGCACTAGCTCATTATCCAAACGGTTGGGCTATGGCTTCTAACACACCATTTCGGTTGTACAAAACAAACACTCATCAAGGAGGACATCAAGTCCCCTTGATAATTTCAAAAGGCGATGGCTTGAACGACACGGGTTCGATTAGGCGTCAGTATCAGCACGTCACTGACCTTTTGCCGACAATTCTTGAGATGCTTGAAGTTGAAATCCCGCAAGAACGAAACGGTCAAAAGCTTGTACCACCTAGCGGTAATAGTTTTCTTGATTCGATGAATCATAAAGAAGCTGAAAGTACTCATAGGTTGCAATACTACGAACAAGAGGGACATAGGGGTATTTATAGAGACGGTTGGTCAGCTGTAACATGCCATCAGAAGAGGACTCCATTTGAAGAAGACAAATGGGAACTTTTCAATCTTTCAGCCGATCCGACTGAAACGCAAGACCTGTCAGATAGCTATCCTGAACTCCTGACTGAGTTGAAAGATGCTTGGGAGCAAGAAGCATGGGCCAACCAAGTATTTCCACTTGATGAAGGTACAGGGTTAAAAAATATTGTCCGCCCGGAATGGGAGGAAGAACTTGAAAAAACCCAGTCTTTCTTGCCTAAAACACCCACAGTTGAAAGATATAGATCTCTTAAGTTGATTAATTCTCGCTCTTTTGAAATCATAATTTCGCTCGACTATAAAAAAGGTGACGAAGGAATACTTGTGGCTCACGGAGACCAAGGGGGCGGATATTCCATATACATCGAAGACGACGAACTCAACCATGTTCATAATGGGTATGGGGACATGACTGAGGTTTCGTGTGGGGAACTCTTAGAAGGTGTATCAGAAATAAAATTGGCAGTCGAAGCAGCGGGAGATTTGATTTGGAACACCAAAGTATTTGTAGATGGTTCCATGGTCGCGGCGACTAATAACCTTCCTGTGTTGACAGCTATGGCTCCATTCGAAGGAATAGACGTAGGAATTGACAGAAGGTCACCGGTTTCGTGGTCGTTATACGAAAGGCATGGAACATTTCCTTACACGGGTAGCTTAAATTCGGTTACATATGTACCGGGAGAGTTGGCCCCTGATGCGGGAACAAGGTGGATCGACTTTCTAAGAGATTCTGGAGTCAAATATGAGTAATGAACATCTTGAAATGAAAGATTTAGTAGATCCCAGTCATACAGCCTTACTTTTGGTGGAGTGTCAAAACGGAGTTATAGGAAAAAATTCTAGTTTTCCGGCTCTAGCTGAAGTATCGAAAAACATTATTCCTAATTTAGGAAAACTCACGAGAGCGGCACGCAATTCAAAAATAAGGGTTATCCATGGACTTGCGATGATAAGAAATGATAGTTGGGGTTCAAACAATAACGCTCGACTCTTTGGAGCTGCTCGCCATTCACCTATAAAACAACTACCAGGTACCGATGCAGTGGAGCCAATAGAAGAAATAGGTTTTGACAAAGAAGTAGATATTCTCCTGCCTAGGTTCCATGGCTTGTCACCAACGTCGGGAACTGAACTTGATGCTTTACTGAGAAATGAGGGAGTCCGCACTGTCGTTGTGAGCGGAGTTTCTTTAAACGTCGCTATACAAAATTGTGTTTTTGATCTTATAAACAACAGTTACCAAGTCGTAGTCCCAGTAGATGCTGTAGCAGGTGTGCCTTCTGAATATGGAAAAGCTATTACCGAAAATACTCTTGCGGTTCTGACGACGCTGACAGATGTCGAATCATTAACAAAAGTTTGGTCTTAACGAAGAGTTTAGATTTGATTTTCTTCCAGTTTTGATTTTTTAGAGATACCAATCAGTAGAGAAAATCCGATCCCTATAAGAACTCCTCTTTCCACATGAGGAGAAAGAACTAGTGTCGACACAAAAGTAATCCAAGTTATAAATCCGTCGGAAAGAGAGTGTCGAATTGAGAAGAACAGTTTTTTTGGTTGAATAAGCCCAATTACCGCAGCTATAACCACTGCACCGAGGGTAGCTTTCGGGAGATGATCCAGGATGTTAGCGAAGGGTAAGAAAATACAAACTACGACTCCAGTGATCAAACCGGACCACTTACTTTGTGCACCTGACAGTTTATTGAGAGAGGACCTGCTGAATGAACCTCCAACAGGCAGTGCACCTGAAAATGCAGAAGCTACATTTGCCAATCCTTGACTTAGGAATTCACGATTAGCGCTCCATTTCTGATTTTCCTGTGAAGCAAAGATCCTCGAGATTGAAGCTGGTTCTGCAAAACCAATAAGAGCAATCACGATTCCAGATAGCAAAAGGTCGCCTATGGAACTCCAAGGTAAATCGAATCCAAGATTAGGCATCCCTGTTGGTATTTCGCCCACAACAGGGCCCTTGTAATCCGTCAAATGGCTGTATATAGATCCACCCACAAGTACAAAAAGTGCACTGGGAAAAAGTTTGTGTATATGTTTTCTTGAAAGTACCAAAAGAATAGTTATTCCGGAAAGCAACAAAGATTCAATTTCCCAATTTTCAAAATCAGTTAAAGACTTATAAGCGCGATTTAATGTGCCATTTACATCGATCTCATTTCCTATTGTTTTAGGGATTTGAGAAGCAATGATTAGTATTGCGGCCGCCGATGTGAACCCTGCAACTACAGGAGCGTTCATGAGGTAAACGACTTTACCCATTTTAAGGAGTCCAAAAATGATTCTTGAAACTCCTACTATTAAAGCTAGTAAGGCTGCAAGTTCCACATAGTCTGCTGTGCCTGAATCTGCCAACCCGTTTAAGGCTCCTAGAGTAAGCAGGCTTGTAAGAGCAACAGGTCCTGTTTGCAGATAAGGGGATGAAGCTATAAAGGCAGCAAAAATAGGAGGCAAGGCCGAAGCGAAGAGACCAATCTGTGGCGGTAGGCCTGCGAGTTCTGCATAAGCCATTGACTGAGGGATAAGAAGCAGGGCAACACTTATTCCGGCCAACAGATCTGAGAATGTAATACGGTGCATATTTTGCTGCCTACCTGTTGTGGAGTCTTGCATTCAAAAACCATATGCCTTAAAAGTCTCAAAAGGCATCTATTAGCTTTAAGTTTCTTTGATTAACTGCAAGTAGTGTCAAATATGTGAATAATTTGGATCCGTGGATTTCGAGAAATGATATAGAAACTGACGACATTCCGATACTCCCAGCGGCAACTATGATTCTTTTAGATGATCGACCAGACCTTCAGGTTTTAATGCTTTTAAGAAATGACTCTTCTGGCTTTGTGGCAAGTCATACGATTTTTCCTGGCGGAGCGATTGAACAAGATGACCGAAGTTCCACATGGGATGATCTCATTTCAGGTTTAACGAATGAAGAGGCAGATGAACAGTTGCGAACTGAGGAAGCAAGATCTTATTGGATTGCGGCAATTAGAGAAACTATTGAAGAGGTTGGCGTAGTCATTGGAAGTGATGAAGAGGGATTGCTTGAAGATCGAAAGACTTTGGAAAATGGAACAGCAAATTTTTCGCAGATCATTTCGCAAAGGGCACTCTCCTTAGACTTGTCAGCAGTTAAACCTATAAGTCGCTGGATAACTCCCAAGGGAGGCTCAAGAAGGTATGACACCTATTTTTTTGTAGCTCGGTCGCGCAGTTCAGTGATTCCTCGAGTTGATGGGAAAGAGGCTGTTGAGGTTTTTTGGATCACTCCATCAGAGGCGCTTCAGAAATGGGAATTAGGAGAACTCACCATGATAAGTCCTACACTTGCAACACTCAAGCAGTTGCAAACATATAGAAATACGGATGAGATTTTTTCAGTACTTGATTCAAAGCCATTGCCTGAAAATATAAGAATCATTGACGAATCAAAAGCTCTGCCTTTATTTCCTAATGATGAAAACTATGAAGCTTCTTACACATGGCCTGCTTTGGGATGGACTTGGCTACCAAAAAAGGCTCAATAGACTGTTGTTTGTCTCAGAGGCATCGATGATTCAAGTTAGAAAACAAGAAGGATTAAAAATTTGAGCACAAATATCACAGGGGATGAAGCGAGTTACCGACGATTATTAGACTCTGTTGCTCCGATCGCTATCTTTTTGTTGCTTAATAGGTTCGCCGGTCTTGGTTGGGCTGTAGGTGGTGCCACTGTTTGGGGGCTTCAGGCAACCGTGAGACGAAGTCGAAGAGGAGAAGCGGTAGGAAAGTTTCTACCTTTACTAATTGTTTATTTATTAGTGAGAGGTTTGATCGGAATAATCACTGACTCAGAAGACGTTTATTTCGGTATAGGAATAGCTACAAAGGCTGCAATTGGTTTCGGACTTATAGGAACTGCAATCCTTAAACGCTCTTTCTTGAGTCAAGCTTTACCTACTGTTTTACCTTTTAAGACAGAGACTATTAAGCACAAGATATTTTCAAGAGTGATGGCACAAATGACCGTCGTATTAGGGCTTTATCAAATCCTTACATCTGTTTGGGATATCTGGCTATATAGACACACATCCGTAGACGGTTATGTAGTGATTAGAAATTTAGTTGGTTTCCCAGCGGGATTTATCGCGAGTCTTATAGCTCTTCTATATATAGATCGATCTTTAAGAAAAGCTGATGGCTTTGAAGGCTTTGTTGATCTTCTGGAAACGGAAGAAAAAAACGATATTTAAATCTCAATTTTTTTCGAGGAGTATGTGCGCTTCACGTAGACCATAAACGAAAGAATTTGGCATTTCGACTGGTGGTTTTTCCTCATCAAGCGATAAACCTTTGAATCGTTTCAAAAATTCTTCAAAGAAAATCTTTAGTTCCAATCTTGCAAGAGATGCCCCCAAGCAAAAGTGAGTTCCATGACCAAAAGAGAGATGATGATTTGGTGTTCTGCTCACTTTAAGGATCTCAGGATCATCGAAATGACCTGGGTCTCTATTAGCGGACGAATACATAAGTACAACTTGATCACCTTCTTTAATAGTTGCACCATTGATATTGACATTTTCAGTGGCCACTCTGCACATGTTATGAATTGGGGTGACAAAACGTATAAATTCTTCAACAGCTACTGAAATGTCGTCTAATTGTCGCAGGTCATTCCAAACAGTTTCATTGACGGCGAGCTCCACTAAAATTCTCGCGATAACTGTTCTAGTTGTTTCTGCACCTCCATCAAGCATTAATAGGCAGTCAGAAATTATTTGATCTAAACCAAATGGATAGTCACCCAAACCTTTTTCTTCTGTCTCAACCCATTTAGACATAACATCGTCGGCGGGGCATTCCTTTTTACTCTCATAAAGATGACTGCAAGCACCCGCAAACTCAAAAACTGCATTAATGCCTTCATCGTTCATATATTCTGGGCCGCCTCCTAAGGCAATTGACTTTTCAGACCATTCAGCAAGTTTGGGCCACATTTCATCTGGAAAGCCAAGGAAAAGACCGATCATCTGCGCCGGAAGTGGGGCTGCAAGTTGAGAAATAACCTCAGCTCTTCCCGTTGTGGCGACATCTTCTAGCAAACCTACGACAGTCTCTCTAATATGTTCTTCCCATGTAAGTACTGCGTTAGGGGTAAAACGACGTGATACCAAGTTGCGCCGTACAACATGGTGAGGGTCATCTAGACCAATTATTGATGGATCTGCTGGGATATTGGGTCGATAGCCACCTTTTTTTGTATCTGAAGAAATGAATCTTTTTTTATCCCGCTCTATTGCGACGATGTCGTCGTAACGCGATATGCCCCACAATTTATTTGTCGAATCCCAAAAAATAGGTTCATTTTCTCTCATCCAAGCAAAAGTCTCATATGGAGAGTTAACGTAAAAATCTCCATCCAGAAGATTTATTTCAGGTCTGGTTTCAAGAGTCATGAATAAATCGTATTTCAAATATCAGTGTTTGTCTCATCACAAAATCTTGCAAAGTATTTTAAGAGTGTTAGAAATATGTAAAGCGTTAGAGAGGTTCACAATTGCCTGAGTACGAAGAATTTTCAATGTTAAAAGAAAATGCAGATGAGGCAGGCATTCCTTGGAAAGGAATGCCAATAGTTAAGAGGGAATTTTTTACGACGTCTGAAGGTTTCTCTATTAGTGGAATCCTTTGGGGCGATGAAACTCCTCAAGTAGTTCTCATACATGGTGGGGCACAAAATGCACATACTTGGGACACAGTTGCTTTAGCACTTGATGTGCCGCTTTTAGCGTTGGATCTTCCAGGTCATGGTCATTCAGAATGGAGACCTAAGTGTGATTACACGCCTTTTGTTCTTTCGGCTCAAGCAGCTGAAGCAATCACGTATTGGGCTCCTAAAGCTGAAGCAATAGTAGGAATGTCATTAGGGGGGTTAACTGCTTTGTGTATAGCGGCAGATCATCCACAATTAGTTAAAAGACTGGGAATAGTCGACGTGACACCTGGTACAGATAGGGCAAAAGCTGAACCGATTATAAATTTCGTTTCAGGACCTGAAGTTTTTGAAAGTTTTGAAGAAATTCTGACGAGAACTATTGAACACAATCCAACTAGATCAGAAACTTCCTTGAGACGCGGAGTTCTTCACAATTCCCACGAGATAGAAGATGGAAAGTGGTCGTGGAGATATGACGTTGGTAGAGCATGGAAAGATAAAAATAATGAACATGATTCAGAACCAATTGATTTTTCTGAATTATGGAACAAGGTTTCTGAAATTAAAGTTCCATTGCATTTATGGTTGGGTGGAGCTTGGAGCGTTGTAGGAGATGAAGATGTGGAGAAGATGAGAAGCTTCCAAAAAGAGATGGTGATTAAAAAAGTAGAAGGTGCAGGACACAGCATCCAAGGAGACAAACCATTAGAACTCAAAGAACTTATAAAAAATCTACTTGATTCGGAAATAGTTGATTAGTCGTCAATAAATTTTAAATCTTCTGGTTCGTCAACATCAAAACTAAGTTTTGGATCAAATAATTGACGATACGGAATGCCAAGGCGCTGTGCCTCCAAGGTGTGAACAGCAAATGAATTTGGGCCGTAAGAGAAACGAAAACCTTTACCCGTCGGTACCACTAAAACAGGCGTTCCATCGCCTTTATGATCTTGAACGATAGTAACCCCGTTGAAGTTCGCACATTTTTCCAGATCGTCTGCATTTGGAAGATCTGCATGAGCAACTATGACTTGCGAGTAACCAGCTTCTTCAAGAGTTCTAACCCCTTTTTCTACTGCATTATTAAGACCTGGTTTGTCAACTTTTATCACTGAAACATTTTTTGATTCTGCCCATTCAGCAACTTCCTCATCGTCGCAAACTATCCAGATGGATAAAGAACCAGATGAACTGATCACAGTTTCTGCCATTTTTTGCATAAGGGTAGAACGTTCAGATTTATCAAGAATTTCTGAAAGTCTTCCCTTAGCTTCATTGAAAGATTTGATAGGAATTAAGACAGCAATCATTTCATTCATTCGTTGGAGTCTATGAAAGTTATACCCCTAATAATCTCGTAATGTGTTTAACAGTTCCGTAATAGTTAAATAATGGGAAATTATGCGAAGAGCCCTTAAAGGAAAGTCACCTAATTTAGATAT
>JASLTU010000020.1:0-21131 GCA_030742755.1 Acidimicrobiales bacterium
CAGGATCAAACTCTCCGTCAAAATCTCAGTTTCATTCTCAAAGAGAGTGAAACCTTGAAATCATGGTGCGATGCCGCCGAAGCGACACCTGCGAGTTTGTGGTCAAAAGGGACACCAATCCCAATCGACCAGGCACAGGTACAAGGTGTCTGACTTAGTCAAACACCGTTGTCCGTCAGTGCTTAATTTATTTCATTGAATTGTTTAGGTTCATCCACGGCGACTCGCGATCGCTTATGTGGACGACCCGCACTGGCTTTAATTCGTCCTCTATCCCGTTTTCAAGGAGCACCTGATGACCGTTAGTCATCTGGCAGACAACCAGAAAAAAATTTCATAGCTGTTTAATGCCCTGAGTTGCTCTTGAAGGGCTTTCGCTTGAATCGAGAGCAACCCACCCACGTTAAGCGCGCTCGATGAAAAGATCAAGAACTTGCGGGCAGATAGACGCTATCCGGTGCAGAGTGCTGATCCACCTTATTCAGAGGACTACTTTAAATAATTGTTTGGTCAAACAATTACGAGTAAATGGCGATTTTTTTTACCTTTTTGAATTAAGACATAATTGCCACTTAAAAGCAGGTCTTCTGGTATTGAAATAGCGTCTGCAATCTGTCTATCTCCATTAACTGAAATTCCTCCGGCTGCAATTGTCCGGCGCGAATCCCCTTTTGAGCTGCATAAACCGCTCAAAACTAAAACATCTATCAAAGACTCTTCCGCTTGTATCAGCTCAGATGCTCTTACTTCTGTCTCAGGAACTATTCCTCTAAGAGCTTCTAATGATTCCTCTGAAGTGGATTCACTTCCGAAAAGACCCTGCGTAGCTAATACTGCCTGTTCAGCCTCATCATCACCGTGCACTAAGCGACAGACTTCGGTTGCCAAACGCTGTTGTGCGCTTCGGTCTTCTGGAGATTTGCGATGTTCCGCCATCAGTTCGGAAATCTCTGAGACAGAAACAAGAGTTAGTTGCAAAAGCAATCTTTCAACATCTCTGTCGTCAACATTTATCAGATATTGATGCAACTCATAAGGTAAAGTCCTTTTCGGATCAAGCCACACAGTACCCTCAGCTGTTTTACCAAATTTTGCTCCATCCGATCTAGTCACTAGAGGAACTGTAAGACCATAAGCGACTGCAGAACTGCGTCGTCTAACCATGTCGATTCCAGCGGTTATATTTCCCCACTGGTCCGAACCGCCAATCTGCATCTCGCATTGATAGTTCTTATGCAACTCAAAGAAATCATTTGCCTGAAGAAGCATGTAACTGAACTCTGTAAATGAAAGCCCTTGCTCACTTGAAAGCCTTGTTTTGACTGACTCTTTTGAAAGCATTGTCCCAACCGTGACATGCTTTCCTACGTCTCTCAGAAAATCAAGAACATTTACTTCAGCTGTCCATTCACGATTATCCACCAGTAAAGCAGCTATTCCTTTTTTCTTTGACTCGTCATCAAAACTCAGAAATGACTCTAATTGCTTCGCAACAGCGGCAACATTCGAACTTAGTTCATTTTGCTCCAGCAGATTTCTCTCTTCAGACCTCCCACTTGGATCACCCACCATCCCCGTCGCCCCTCCAGCGAGTGCTATAGGACGGTGCCCAGCGTCTTGAAAACGCCTCAAAGTTAACAGTGGTACTAAGTGCCCGAGATGAAGACTGTCTGCCGTTGGGTCAAAACCACAATAGAGAGTAATAGGCCCTTGCCCTAACCTCTCTTGAAGTGCATCTTGGTCTGTGCTGTCTTGAAGAAGTCCTCTTAAGGTTAGATCCTCAAGAATGCCGTTTATTTCAGTATTGCCCACTAGACCAGTATGGATCATTAACAGGCCGAAAGCCGACAATTTTAAATTAAGTATCAAGAAAAGTTCCTTGCACCTGCCACCAGTTTGCCTTCCAAGCAGGTCAAACTAGATGTATGACAAGCAGAAACCCGAGATATGCAATTTTTCTTTTAAGTGTTTTTGTTATTTCTCTAATTTCTACAAGTTGCTACACCTATGAAACTCTTGAATTCGATATAAACATTCCAGAACAAGCTGAATCTTCTATAGTTCTTGCTTCGGATGGAACGCTCATAACAACTTTGGTAGCTCCTGAAAATCGAACTAGTGCTAGACGATTAGAAGAAATTCCTGAAATCGCTCGAAACGCAGTAATAGCTATTGAAGACGAACGATTCTACAAACACGATGGTTTCGACCTTAAGGGGATTCTGCGGGCTGCTCGTTCAAATCTTGAAGCTGGTGGTATCAGTCAGGGCGGTTCCACCATCACTCAGCAATATGTCAAGTTGGCAATAATAGAAAATGTCGAACAAACAGCTAGCCGTAAGCTAGAAGAACTTTGGTACGCAACCAGATTAGAAGATGAATACGGCAAAGATTTCATTCTTTTGCAGTATCTGAATACCGTCTATTTCGGTCATGGCGCTTATGGAATAAAGGCAGCTGCTCAAACATATTTCAATAAAGACATCAGTGAAATTTCTATCAACGAAGCCGCACTCCTTGCTGGATTGTTAAAGGCTCCCAGCCGGTACGACCCTTTTCGGAACTACTCCCAAAGCCTTCGCAGAAGCCACCTTGTTTTAGACCGAATGGTGGCTAATGGATTTATCACACAAGAACAACGCGATGAAGCAACTGAATCACCTCCAAAGCTTGAAGAATATAAACCAAGATTAGAAACCGAATACCCTGCAGGTCATTTTGTCGAAGAAGTTAGAAAATGGTTCTTAGAAAATCCAGCTTTTGGAGCAAATAGGTCAATCCGAGAAATGCTCCTCTACGAAGGTGGAGTCAGAATCGAAACCACTATAGATCTCGATCTCCAAGCAGCTGCTGAAAAATCGGTGGAAATGCACCTTCCATCTAATCAGAACCTTCCAGATGCTTCCGTAGTAGTTATAGATCCTCAAACTGGCCAGATAATTGCGATGGTAGGTGGAAGAGATTTTTTTGCTGACGAAGATGACGCGAAAGTAAATCTAGCTATGGGCAATGGCAGGCAAGCAGGATCTTCTTTCAAACCTATTGGTCTCGCCGCTGCCCTTGAATCTGGTTGGGAAATTACTGCTGCTTATCCAGCGCCTAACGTTCTCGAGTTTTTTATACCTGGAGCCGACGATGACAACAGAGTCTGGTGGGTTAGCGGTGGCCTAAATGGACATGACGCCGATGAACCAAAATTTGAAAAAGGACTCATGGCACTATTCCAATTCTTAGTACGGGAAGGCCATATAGAAATCCCAGAGGATCACACGGAAACTATTGAATACAGAGACGATCCAGAAGATGACCCTGAATTTGTAGATGTGAGACTGAATGAATGGACAAACAATCGAAAATGGGAATATTCGATGAAATCTTTATTCGACTATCGGATCAAAATGCTTGAAGATGTTCCAGGGTGGAGTTGGGAACCCATCGAAGGAACTGAACTGATACCAATGGAGCAACCGCCTATGGTTGACTTAACTCGTGCGACAAGAAGTTCTTATAACACAGTTTTCGCTCAATTAAGCATGCAAATGGGAGCTGAAAGAGTTGTGAACTTAGCTAGAAGACTTGGGGTAAAGTCCCCAGTTCAACCGGTGAATTCGAACGTCTTGGGAACTTCAAATGTTACCTTGCTGGACATGGCCAGCGCCTATAGTACATTTGCAAACCGTGGCGTATATACACCTCCATCAATGGTAACTCGTGTTACTCGAATGGACGGAACTCCACTGTGGAAATGGAACAGGGAACTTGAACGAGCACTTGACTCTAAATTAGTTGACCAGCTCACTTGGGTTCTAGAAGGAACCATCACTGAAGGCACAGGTCATAGGGCAAAAATAGGTAGACCTGCAGCCGGTAAAACTGGTACAACACAAAACTATGCAGATGCTCTTTTTGTCGGATACACGCCACAACTCGCTACAGCAGTATGGGTTGGCTATCCAAAAGGACAGATCCCTATGGTTCCTCCTTTAACAGAACGCAAAGTATATGGGGGAACTTTCCCAGCTCTAATTTGGAAAGATGTAATGATGGCCGCGCATGCCGACTTGCCAGTAAAGGATTTTGCAACTCCCCCTCCTTCTTCAACTACCACACTCCCCGACAGGGGAGATTTAGTCATGCCCGAACTAATCGGGCTGACATTAGAGAATGCGGAACTCAACCTAGAAAATGACAGATTGGGAAATCAAACACTTACTGTGATCGAAGTAACAGATGCTGACAGTGAACCAGGATTAATCCTCGGTCAATCCCCTGAAGCTGGAACACCCTTGCTTAATTCTTCAAAGATTCTTGTTGAAGTGGCCGTTCAACCCATAGAAACAAGCAAAACGAAAGTTCCTGATCTTGTAGGGGAAGTCTTAGTTGATATATCACCGTTGCTGGCTTCTTTGGGTCTGGGCTATGAAATTGTCCTTGTTCCTAACCCCGAAAACGAAAACGAACAACCGGAAATTATATGGGCGCAAAATCCTAATCCTGGGACTATGGTCGATTCAGGCTCTGTAATCTCAATTCGAATGGCTCCTTAACTTGAGAGAAAAAATTTCCAAAAAGTCAAATGTTGCTCCTAATGCTTCTTTGTTTCTCAAGGTTGCTGTAGTTGCCGGAATAATAGGCCTCTGGGCTTACGCATTCTTCTTCGCTCCTTCCGGAAATCCTGACCGGATAGAAAATGAATTATGGCTTAAGGAGGCTGAAACTATCTGCTCGCAGGCTGTAGACGAAATAGCTTTGCTGCCCTTAGCAAAAGAATCACAAACCCCTACTGATCGAGCACAAGCAATAGAACAGGGAACACAAATCCTTGAAAAAATGCAAGCTAGCTTGGCTAGCTTGCCGCTGAACTCAGAAAAAGACAGATTCAATACTAATAGTTGGTTTTTGGACTGGAATACTTATTTGGGAGATCGGCGAACCCATGTAAAACGTTTAACAGAACTAGGAGATATTGAACCTCTTCTAACAGCTACAGATAGTGGCAAAAGTGTTCTGGAACGGATGAATGGATTTGCACGTGTAAATGATCTGGAGCCTTGTATAGACCCTGGCGACTTCTAATCTTTTACATCATTGAGATCAAATTAAGACCTGTTTCAATCATTCTTGTCAGACCATGATCTAGATCCATCGAATTAACTTCGTCCTTAGTAAACCAGCGCAAATCTTGTGATTCGTGATTTCCTACAGGTTCGGAATCTGCAGGAGCCAGCGTTAAATATCGGACGTCAAAATGCTTGTGTTCTTTTTCACCGGGTGGACGCACAATATGTATGTCAAGATCTATTGGAATTTGATAGATCTTGAGATTGTCTATACCGGTCTCTTCTTCGGCTTCCCTAAGTGCTACTCGAGCTAAATTAGGATCACCGTCAGCGTGTCCCCCTGGCTGCAGCCATTTTTGGAGTTTCGTATGGAATAAGAGCAAAATTTTTTGATCTTTCTCTCTTACCACTAACGCTGAACCAGTTAAATGTCCAGTCTGACAAGTTCGCTCTAAATGATCCGGAAACCTACCAACGAAATCTAAAAAATCGTTATGAAAGTTTGAGTTACTGCACGAAGTTACTATCTGAGGAACAGAAATATCTGTGAGTTTGTCTAAACCGTTTTTCTCAAGAAACTTTTTCATTTGAAAGATACTCTCGGATCTGTTCTGGTGCTTTTAAAGTTTCAGTTGTGCCTGTCTTTACACCCACATAAACAATTGTTGAAGTCAAAACAAGCCTCTTTTCTACTTTCGCTTCAAAGGAAACGTCAAAAGAAGTATTGCCCCATCTGCTGATATGCGCTTTGATATTCAATACCTCGCCTATGCCTGCTGATCCATGCCATTCCAAGTTGACATTCTTTAGCATCAAGTCCCATCCCAAAGATTCGAAATCGCCTTCGAATTCGCGTAGCCAGCTATCAACTACATCATCCAAATAGGCCAGGTAGTGGGCGTTAAAGACAACTCCCTGTTTATCAACTTCCCCGTAACGGATCTTTACATCCATTGAATAAGTCATCTTGACATCATAGAAATTTGTATCTCTAAGTGTTTTTTCATTTGTTCTTTTTGAACCTCTACAGCTTTTAAACCTGTACTCCCCGGGGTAATGCGCCGTTTAATTGCCATCTCTGGTTTGAAAAAATCCTCTATCTCAGGTCCGAAATTCTCATTTTCGAGTACCACTTCGTTGAAATCCTTTTGATCCTCTATTGAGGTCTTTACTAGCCCTCCGATCAGTGCATGAGCTTCTCTGAAGGGCATGCCTTCATTTACTAGATACTCTGCGAGGTCTATTGCTACCGAAAAAGGTTTATCAGCTGCTTCAGCCATTTTTTCCTTGTTAAAAGTAATTGAATTAAAAATTCCTGTTAGTGCAGTCAGAACCAAAGTGTTTGTATCGAAAGAGTCAAATAAAGGTTCCTTATCTTCTTGGAGATCTTTGTTGTAAGTCAAGGGCAGTCCTTTCAAGACTGTTAATAGTCCTGTTAAATGCCCAACTATTCTTCCTGTTTTGGCTCTTGCTAACTCAGCTATATCTGGGTTCTTTTTCTGAGGGAGCATGGAAGAACCAGTAGTGTACGCATCATCTATTTCTACAAACCCGAACTCTTCGCTAGACCAAAGCACAAGTTCCTCGCCAATTCTGGAAAGGTGAACAGCTAGTAAGGCATTAACGAAAATCGCCTCAGCTGCAAAGTCTCTATCAGAAACAGCATCAAGAGAATTTTTGAAAGTTTCTGAAAAACCCAGGAGTTCTGAAGTCATTAGGGGGTCGATGGGCAAAGAAGAACCTGCCAATGCCCCTGCCCCCAAGGGAGACACATCTGTTCTGGAACGTGTTTCCATGATCCGGTCAAAATCCCTTGAAAGAGCCCAAGCATGTGCTAACAAGTGATGCGATAAAAGCACCGGTTGAGCCTGTTGTAAATGTGTGTATCCCGGCAGCCGAGCTGCTTCTGCTTTCTCAGCTTGTTCAATCAGTGATTCCTGTAAAGAAACAACGAGTCTTGCTAGCTCATCTAGGTTCTTTAATGTCCATAGTCTGAGGTCCGTTACCACTTGATCATTTCTACTCCTACCAGTGTGCATCCGAGCTCCGGCCTCACCAGCAATTTCTGTGACTCTTCTTTCAACAGCTGTGTGTATGTCTTCATCCTCAGGCTGGAAAACAAAAGAACCTGATGTCATCTCTTCTTCAGTCGTCTTAAGGGCATCAAGAATCAGCTCCCCATCAGACTCATCAATCAGACCCACAGAAACGAGCATTTTTACATGGGCTGTTGAACCTGAGATATCTTCCCTATATAACCTTTTGTCTATTTGAAGACTGTCATTTAGAGCTTTTAATGCATCTGTTGTCGCCCCGCTCAGTCTCCCTTCCCACAAAGTTGCCATTACGCTCCTCCTTGTTTTCCACCACGCTTCGAACCTCTTAACGATTCAGTACGTAGTCTTAGAGCATTCAGCCTTATGAATCCCTCAGCATCTGCTTGGTTGTATGCGCCAGAATCCTCTTCAAAAGTAGCTATGGCTTCATCAAACAAAGTGTCTTCTGACTCTCTTCCAGTAATTTCTATGTTGCCTTTATAGAGTTTGAGCCTAACTTTTCCATTTACCCATCTTTGTGAGTGGTCTATGGCAGTCTGAAGCATTTCCCTCTCTGGACTGAACCAGTAACCGTTGTAAATTAACTCTGCATATTTGGGCATCAATTCATCTTTTAGATGAGCTACGCCTCTGTCTAAAGTTATTGACTCAATGGCTCTGTGTGCTTTGAGCAGAATTGAGCCACCAGGAGTTTCATAAGCCCCTCTTGATTTCATTCCCACATATCGGTTTTCCACTATGTCAGTTCTTCCCACTCCATTAGCTCCACCTAACCTATTTAGTTCACTTAAAAGGTCTGCAGGAGACATTTTTGCACCATCGATTGCAACTGGGTCTCCATTTTCAAACTCCAAATCCAAATAAGTGGCTTCATTGGGCGCAAGTTCTGGATTCACTGTCCAACGCCACATCTCCGTAGAAGGTTCTTTCCATGGATCTTCCAAAGGTCCACCTTCGTAGGAAATGTGGAGAAGATTCGCATCCATCGAGTAAGGCGAGTCGTTACCTCTTTTCATTTCAACTGGTATGCCGTGTTTCTCAGCGTAAGCTAGGAGGCTTTTTCTTGAACCGAGATCCCATTCTCTCCATGGTGCAATTATGTTGATACTCGGATTGAGAGCATAAGCTCCAAGCTCGAAACGAACCTGATCATTACCTTTGCCTGTCGCTCCATGACTAATGGCATCTGCTCCTGTCTCTTCTGCTATCTCAACTAATCTTTTTGCTATGAGAGGTCTCGCTATAGAAGTCCCTAGAAGGTACTCTCCTTCATAAATAGCATTCGCTCTAAACATTGGAAACACATACTCAGAAACAAACTCGTCTCTCAAATCTTCGATATAGATCTCTTTTACATCCATACTTTGAGCTTTACTCCGCGCTGGTTCAAGCTCTTCTCCCTGACCAAGATCTGCTGTGAATGTCACAACTTCACAGTCATAAGTTTCCTGTAGCCACTTTAGGATTATGGAGGTATCGAGGCCTCCTGAATAAGCAAGTACAACCTTTTTAATATCTTTCATATCTCTCTCATTCACTAATTAGCAGTTCTAATCCCTGCTAAATTCTTTAATTTTTCAGATACTTTCTCACCAGTGGTATCTGAAGCAGCTACCAAAATGACGGTGTCATCTCCTGCAACCGTTCCTATGATTTCTGGAAGACTCGCTCTGTCAACTGCCGACGCTACAACGTGTGCGGATCCGGGTGGTGTCCGTAAAACAACAATGTTGTTAGAAACTGATACCTCTACTAACCACTCGCCTAATACACGCCTGAGGTAATCAACTGGCAAAACTCTTTCTGTCGGATTATCTGGTACCGCATAAACACTGTCGCCTACAGGAACTCTCACCTTGACAGCTCCGAGTTCTTCAAGATCACGTGAGAGTGTGGCTTGAGTAACATCTATACCTTCAGCCTTAAGTAGTTCAACTAGTTTTGCTTGACTTGAGACAGCCTGTCCTTCAAGAATCTTTGCAAGTAGATGTTGTCTTTGTGATTTACTCATTTTCTTGGCCCTCAGTTAGAAGCCATGCAAGTAACCCACGGGCTGCATGCATTCTGTTTTCCGATTGATCCCATACACGACTCTTTGGTCCATCTATCACTTCTGCTGTTACTTCTTCACCTCTGTGAGCAGGAAGACAATGTAGGAAAACAGAATCTGATGACGTAGCTCCCATTAAATTACCATCCACCGTAAATGCTTCGAAAGCTTTTTTTCTTTCTGCAGCCTCGGACTCTTGACCCATAGATGTCCATACATCCGTATAAACAATATTTGCACCATCAGCCGCATCTTCTGCAAAATCAAACTCATTAACTACTACATCCGCTGCAGCCAGTCTGTCCTTATCTATTTCACTCAAGCGATAATCACTTGGTCCAGCGAAACGAATTTCGGCACCTAACATCCCAGCCGCCATCGCTAAAGAACGAAACACGTTATTGCCATCACCTATAAAAGCTAAGCTCTTGCCGTTAATGTCTCCATACTCTTTAACTAGTGTTATGACGTCGGCTAATGCTTGCATGGGGTGACCTGCGTCAGAGAGAAGATTGACAATCGGACAAAGTCCAACTTTGGCCATTCTCTCAAGCGTCTTATGATCAAAAACTCTCGCTGCAATACATTTGTAGTAACCAGAAAGAGTTGAAACTACATCTTCCACAGATTCTCTTTCATCGAAACCTAGTTCTTCACCACGTATATATACCGGATGTCCTCCTAATTGGAAAACAGCCATTTCCATCGAATTACGTGTGCGGTTTGAAGGTTTTTCAAATACCAAAGCAACACCTTCGCCTTCTAAAACCTTGGGCGGATTAGAGTCAAGACAAAGATCAAGAACTCTGTGAAGTTCCTCTACAGTAAGGTCATCAACTTCTAAAAAACTTTTCATGATGCCTTTTCCTTCCATGTATTTAAAACCTTTTCAAGAATCTCTGCCCCTTCAATTATTTCTTCTGAAGAAATTGTTAGAGGTGGCGCCAATCGAAGTGCAGTAGCTGTAACTCCATTTACAACTAATCCCTCTTTTAAACAAGCCTGCGCCAAGTCACGAGCATCACCCTGCAGCAGTCTTTCTTTTTCGATTTCCACACCTAATAGAAGCCCTAAACCTCTAACCGAGTCGACTCCATCGATATCGCTAATTACTGCAACCATCTCTGCGCCTTTTTCTTTAGCTAATTGAGGTGCCTGAATTTCCTCGAGGACTCTCAGAGTTTCTCTTGCAGCAGAGGTCGCTAACGGTTGTCCAGCGAAAGTGGAGCCATGGTCACCTGGTTTAAAAGCGTCTGCTATTTCTGATTTTGCCCAAACGGCTCCGATCGGAACACCATTAGCCATTCCTTTAGCCATTGTTACAATGTCAGGTTTGATACCTGCATGGTGAAAACCGAACCACTCTCCCGTTCTTCCAAGACCGGTTTGAATCTCATCCACTATCAGAAGCAGTCCCTTCTCATCACAAAGTTTTCGAAGTCCCTGCAAGAAGTCTTTCCCTGCATTGTTAACTCCGCCTTCACCTTGAATAGGTTCAACTAATATTGCCCCAGTCGTTTGCTCAATAGCCTCTTCAAAAGAATCTAAATTATTCCATTCGGCATATCGAAACCCCTCGGGCAAAGGCATGAATGGCCCATGTTTCTCAGGTTGACCAGTCGCAGCCAAAGTTGCCATCGTCCTACCATGAAAAGACTTATAAGCAGAAATCACTCCATGTTTTCCGATGCCTTGATATTTTCGAGCTAGTTTCATGGCAGCTTCATTAGCTTCAGCTCCAGAATTTTGAAATAGAATTTTTCCAGGTTGATCGTTCCCAGTATTTATAAGTCTGTCTAAAGTTGCCGCCACTTCAAGTTGTGGTTCCGTAATGAAAAGGTTTGAAACATGCAAGAGTGTATTTGCTTGTTCTGATATGGCATTAGCTATTCTTGGATGGCTGTGCCCTAAGCCAGTTACCGCTATTCCACATAAAAAATCTAAATACCTTTTCCCATCTTTATCGAAGAGCTCCGTACCGGACCCTTTAACAAATGTCACCGACGGCGTGCCATAATTTGGCATTAACAATTCAGACCAGTTCATGATTGACCCTGTTCATGAGTTTCAGATTCAAATGATTCCAACATGTCTTCTGGTAGAACCATCGTTCCTATTCCAGCGTCTGTAAACAATTCAAGAAGTAAAACGTGAGGTATCCGACCGTCAACCATGTGAGCTGAGGCAACACCTTCTTTAATTGCATCAATGCATGCCTGTGCTTTGGGGATCATCCCAGACTTTACAATTCCTTTCTCTATCAAATCATTCAAACTTGAAATACCGATCTTTGAGATCTTGCTTTCTGGGTCTGAAACATCTTCTAATAATCCCTCTACATCAGTTAAGTAAAGCAACCTTTCAGCTTTCAGAGAACCAGCTAAAGCAGCTGCGACAGTGTCTGAATTTATGTTGTAAGCCTGCCCGTTTGAATCTGTTCCAATGGTTGATATCACGGGAATGAGATTTTCTTCCATAAGACAATCCACGATGGAAGGATTTATTTTCACTACATCACCAACGTAACCAAGCGATGAATCTCTTTGAGTTGCTTCGATTAAGTTTGAATCGCCGCCTGATAGACCTACAGCTATTGGAGAATGAACATTGATACTCGAAACAATGTCTGTATTAACTTTTCCGACGAGAACCATCTGAGCTATTTCTAGAGTCTCCTTATCGGTTACTCGCTGTCCATCTTTGAATTCTGTGCTTAAACCTAACCTCTCCACTAAGTCACCAATTTGAGGTCCACCTCCGTGAACGACCACAGGTTTGATACCCACTGAGTGCATCAAAACAATGTCCTGGGCAAATTGGTCAGCTAACTCTTCGCTTTCCATCGCATTGCCACCAAATTTTACAACTACAACCCTTCCAGCAAATCTTGTTATATAGGGAAGAGTCTCCACTAAAACTCCCGCTCTTCTCTCAGGTGAAAAAACCGGCTCTTCATTAATATTCTTATTTTTCATCACGAGGTCCTCATATTTTCATCAATGTAGGCATGCGTTAGATCTGTTGTAACCACATCAGATTCACCCCTACCTTGTCCTAGGTCAACATGTAATTCTAAGCGTCTTTGCGACATGTGTTTATCCAAGGCCTTTGAGTCCACTTCCTGAGCTTTTCCTTGTGCATAAACGATCTGACCTCCATATGAAACTGAGATTGTCTCAGGATCAAACTGAATTCCGGAAGCACCTATCTGTGCCGCTATTCGACCCCAGTAAGGATCTTCCCCATACCAAGAACACTTGATCAACTGGCTATTAGCTGTACTCCTAGCTGCCAATTCAGCTTCCGTATCGTCTTTTGCTCCAGTCACATGAAGGAAAACCGTTTTAGTCGAACCCTCAGCATCATCAGCCATTTGCACAGCCAGGTCTTTACACGCTCCTATCAGAGCCTCTCCAAGGAGTGCAGAGTCTTCTACTCCTGACTTTCCATTTGCTAAGAGAATAACCGTGTCATTAGTAGATTCTGCTCCATCCACTGTTAGACAATTAAAAGAAACTGAAACTGCCTGTTGCAACAATCTTGTAGCCTCCTGCGGGTTAATTACTGCGTCAGTTGTAAGCACTGAGAGCATCGTCGCCATATTCGGTTGAAGCATTGCCGCTCCTTTAGAAATGCCGCCAACCGAAAAACCTTTCGCCTCGACAAGAGTATTTTTAGGAACTGTATCTGTAGTCATAATTGCTTTTGCTGCTGTTTTTCCTTGATCATCTTTAAGGGAGTCAATTGCACTTTTTATCCCATAGGTGATCTCTTCCATCGGAAGTGGATATCCAATCCATCCCGTTGAACAAACTAGGACTTCGCTCGATTCACATCCGAGACCTTGTGCTGTTAACTGACACATCTTTTCAGCATCTATTAAACCTTGCTCTCCTGTAGCTGCATTTGCATTTCCGCTGTTCAAAACAACAGTAGAAGCAACACCTCCAGTTGCTTCCAGATGTCTACGAGAAACTAAGACCGGTGCGGCTGTCATTTTATTTGATGTAAAGACAGCCGCTGTCGGCACCGGTTGTTGATCTTCGGTCGTAACCAATGCGAGGTCAAGTTCTTTATTATTTTTAATTCCACTAGCCACACCGCTAGCTAGAAAACCTTCAATATCTGTAATCGTCATGGGCTTATTCCAATTGCACTCAGACCATCAGATTCATCGAGCCCTAGAACTATATTTGCGCATTGAACAGCCTGACCAGAAGCACCCTTGCCTAAATTATCTATTGCGCAAAATGAAACCAACAGTCCTGTTCTTGGATCTACCCTTGCTGTGAGATGAGCAGCATTTGATCCAAAAGTTGATTTTGTAGTTGGCGATTTTTCACTTACGACAATAAAAGGCATACCAGCGTAAGCCTCGGTCAAAATTTGAAGAGCGGCATCCGTGTCAAGTGCACCCTTAACCCGGCCATAGCAAGTAGCAAGAATTCCACGGTTCATTGGAGCCAAATGTGGTGTGAATAAAACTGATGCATTGCCTATCAAACTCCCGTTTGAAGCAGTGCTAAGTACCTGTTCAATTTCTGGAGTGTGACGGTGCGTAAGTAAACCGTAAGCTGCAAAATTCTCATCTACGGAACAAAATAAGCTACTTGGTTGAGGATTCTTCCCTGCACCAGAAGCGCCACTTGCCGCATCAACAATAATTTCCTCAGATTCAATCACGCCTGCCCTTATAAAAGGAGCCAAGGCTAGAGATGCAGCTGTGGGGTAACAGCCGGGCGCAGCTACTAAAGAACTATTTTCTAGCCCCTCACGAAAAAGCTCTGGTAAGCCATAGGACGCTGAGTCAAGAAGTTCAGGAACAATGTGATCCTCTTCGTACCACTGCTTATACATGTCAGCATCTCTGAGTCTAAAATCAGCCCCCAAATCAACAATCAGTTTTGCAGTTCCGAGAAATTCTGGAATTATTTTTTGTGAAGCCCCATGAGGCAATCCAGTGAAAATAATTTCACATTCACTTAAAGGCGCTGAGTCTTTGTCCTCAAACAACATTTCTGGAAATTCGGCTGAAAGATGTACATGAACATCAGATACAGCCGTTCCTGCAAGAGTCGAGGCAACAGCCGTTTTAACTTCAAAATTAGGGTGCTTTGAACAAATCCTTAATAATTCTGCACCGGTATAACCCGAAGCTCCAATAATACCTACTGAAATCATAGTATCATCATACAGTTTTATGTATAAAAATTCAATATTTCTAGGTTTTATTTAAATCTACTACCACTTTCCCCACTACTTTACGGTCAGCAATATCCTGAAGAGCCTGGTTCGAAGAGTCAAAGGCATAAGTCGGATGCAACAAAGGATCCACTTTGCCTTCCCCGCTCAACTCGACCACTGATGCCATTTGTCGTTTAAACGAACTCGGATCCCTGCCCAACGAAGCCCCCCAATGAACCCCAACAACTGAATAATTTTTGAGCAATACATGGTTTGTAGCCACCTCTGGGATCCCAGCTACAAAACCAATGACCAATAATCGCCCATTCCATGCCATGCATCTTCTTACTTTTTGGAACATATCTCCACCAACTGGGTCATACGCCACATCAACACCTTGATTGTTCGTAACTTCTCTGACTTTTTCAACAAGGTCTTCTTCTTCTGTATGGTCGATTACCACTTCTGCGCCAAGTTCTAAGCACGCATCAACTTTTTCCTGCCCACCTGCTACCGCTATAACTCTTGCCCCAGCTGCCAATCCCAGCTGAATTGCTGCAGAACCTGTCCCACCAGAAGCTCCAGTCACAAGTAATGTTTCTCCACTCTGTATAAGGGCACGGTCATGCAAAGCAAACCAAGTTGTTCCATAATTCATCGGTAAAGCAGCAGCCTTGACTTGATCCAGCGAATCAGGAACAACAAAAGACATATGTGCATGAACTAAAGCCTGCTCAGACAAACCACCTCCGAGTGAAATGATCTTCTGACCCACACTGAAACCTTCCACTCCTTCACCTACCGCTAGAACCCTGCCTACTGTTTCACCTCCTGGTGTAAAAGGTAGGGGCGGTTTAACCTGGTACTCCCCACGACACTGCAGCACATCTGGAAAAGCCAAACCCACCGCATCTACTTCTACTAACAATTGGCCAGCCATTGGTTCTGGGGTTTCCATCTCTTGAAGTTTCAAAGAGTCCTTTGGTTCTCCCAGTTCGTGTATTTGCCACGCTTTCATTATCAGATCCTTTCAAATATTGTTCATTCCTGAAATCAGTTCAACTCCGAAGTTTTGCAGAAAACTTTTTCTCAACTGCTTCTATGCACTCTCCGTGAACTTTCGCTACCTCCGCAGCTGTAAGAGTCCTATCTTCAGCTTGAAGTCGCAACTTGAAGGCTAAACTTCTCCGTCCTCCTGAAACAGGCCCACCTCTGAAAATATCAAACAGATGTATATCGACGAGTAACACTCCAGCTTGTTCTTGTAGACATTTTTTTACCTCATTTGAAGAGACTTCTTCATCAACTTCAAATGCCAAATCAATATCCGACGATGGGTAACGGCTAAAAGGCGAATATGAACGGTGTCCGTGAGATATTGCCAGAAGGTCATCAATGTCAACCTCAAGACATGCAACCCTCTCACCAACCTCAAACAAGGAAAGAACAGAAGGATCAATTTCCCCTAAGAAGCCAACAGTTTCACCCTGAATCTCAATTCGGGATGTTCTTGTAGCATGAAAGCCTGGTGGCGAGTCGGCAATTAATTCATACTCACCGAAAGCCAGCGCATCAGCCAAAGCAGACCAGATCTTGACAATTTCCCCAGCCTCATCTCCAGCGAGAACAGATACAAGCTGCTCTCTCTCGTCTGGCAACGGTTGAGGTTTTTCAGGTTGCCTGTAGATGTGGCCAAGCTCAAAGAGTCTTAACCCAGTAAGTCTATGAGACTCGTTATAAGCCAAAGTTTTTAATAGACCAGGTCGCAGAGAAGAACGCATCACCGACTCTTCTGCAACCAAAGGGTTCGCAACTTTTATTCCATCAGATTCGAGCCCAGCATTTTCTAGTTCACCTGGAGCAAGAAAAGGTACGGGCATCGCTTCATCTAAACCTAAACCCATCATCGTTGTTCTAATTAAACGTCGGTCACTTTGCTTCGCTGTCAGCGAACCAAAGGTTTTAGACTTTGGAACAGTCTTTACAATCCTTTCGTAACCATAAATCCTCGCCACCTCTTCAATCACATCAATCTCTGATGAAGTATCTGGTCGAAAGCTTGGCGCTATGACATCAATATCCTGATCAACAGATTCAGCTTCGAAACCTATGGGGTCAAGTATCTCAAGAATGTCCTTCTGGTCAAGATCAGTTCCAAGAATGCTATTGACTCTTGAAACACGGACTTTAATTTTATCCCTTGAAGGTAGGTCGCCTTTCTCATCAATTATCCCAGGAGACAAGTCCACCTCAGGTCTCAATAACTCACAGAACCTCAGCATGGCAGTTTCAATTATTTCTGGATCGGTTCCTCTTTCGAAACGAGCTGAAGCTTCGCTTCTCAACCCAAGCCTTCTTGATGTTTTTGCTATTGCCGAAGGATTCCACCATGCCATTTCCAAGGCCACCGTTGAGGTGCCTTCACTAATTTCTGTTGAAACGCCACCCATCACTCCCGCAATTCCAATCGGTGAGTCTGAACCATCAGCTACCACGCCGTCCTCAGCTGTCAGGTTTCTCGTTTCTCCATCGAGAGTTACAATTTCTTCCCCATCTTGAGCCCACCTGACTCGAAATTCTGAATTCGCAACACAAGCCAAATCGAAAGTATGACTTGGTTGACCCAACTCCAGCATTACGTAGTTAGATACGTCCACAACGTTGTTAACTGGTCTCATTCCTAATGCCGTAATTCTATTTTTCAGCCACTGAGGAGATTCCTGAATTGAAATTCCATCAATTACCCTCGCAACGAAGCGGCCACAAAGATCTGAGGAAACGATATCTGTTTTCAGAATTTCAGAGATATCTTTCCCCTTTTCAGGAACTTTAGGAATCGGAATGCTGAAAGGTATTTTTTGATAGGCAGCCAGATCGCGCGCTACGCCAGCCACAGACATTGCATCCGGTCGGTTCGGATTTACTTCGAGGTCATAAAGAACATCGGATTCAATTCCCAATGAATCAGCTAGAGGAGTTCCCTGCTCACTTTCACTTCCTAGAATGAGGATCCCATCATGGTCTTCACCAAGATCTATTTCAGCACCTGAGCAAAGCATCCCATTAGACCACTCGCCGCGTAACTTTCGACGACTGATTTCCATTCCATTGGGCATTATTGTTCCTATGGTTGCCAGTGGAACAAAATCACCAGGAGACATATTAAATGCCCCGCAGCAAATTTGTAATGGCTGCCCATCACCACTGTCAACTTCAACTATTTGGATACGGTCTGCATCAGGATGAGGCCTCAAATCCAAAACTTTTGCGACTACAACACCCTTTAGATGATCCCCCGTTTGAGTTGTCTCCTCAACTGCCAAACCCAATTCACTCAACTGCTCAGCTATCACATCAGGCTCTCCCTCAATAGGGGCAAATTCTTTCATCCAAGAGAGTAAAACTTTCATGACCCCACAACCTTTTCGAGTTCTGGTCGAACCTGTAAAACCTGCATCAGAACTGCTCCAAGAATCGATAGTCGTTACGAAACAATTCACGCAAATCATCAATTTCATGACGCATCAAAGCTAAGCGGTCAAGGCCAAACCCAAATGCAAATCCTTGCCATTCTTCCGGATCTAAACCTCCAGCTTTCAAAACCTCAGGATGAACCATTCCACAACCGCCTAGCTCCAACCATTTGCCACCTGGGTGTCTTATATCAAATTCGGCAGAGGGTTCTGTAAAGGGAAAATATGATGGTCGAAGTCTCGATTCGAAATCTTTTCCAAAATACGCGCTGGTAAAAGCCTCTATAGTTCCAGCTAAATCTCCAAAGGTAATTCCTTTATCCACCACCAAAGCTTCGATTTGGTGAAAGACAGGCATATGAGTTGAATCTGCAGTATCGCTCCTAAAAACTCTTCCTGGCATGATTGAATAAATTGGTGGATCGACTTCCTCCATTACTCTTATCTGAACTGGCGAGGTGTGTGTTCTTAAAAGAGTGCTCATCGGGTCCCCATACTCAACGTAAAGAGTGTCGTACATGTCTCGAGCAGGGTGTCCAAGAGGAAAATTTAATGCACCGAAATTATGCCATTCGTCTTCTATTTCTGGCCCCTCCGAAACCGTATAGCCCATACCAATAAAAAGATCTTCCAGCCTTTCCCAAGTCTGAGTGACGACATGTCGGTGGCCAAGTCGATGACCTCGATCAAACTCGGTCAGATCGAGTCTCTCGCTCTCTAACTGTTCTCCTCTCGCGTCCGACTCAAGTTTCCTTCTTCGTATTTCAAACATTCCCTCAAGTTTCGAGCGAGTCTCGTTCAGGACAAGTCCCAATTCTCGGCGTTCTTCCGGCTCTAATCCACCTAAAGATCCTTTTGCTTGGGAAGTCAATGACTGCTTGCCTAACAGTTCTACTTCTAATTTCTTCAAGGCTTCTAAATCGGAAGATTCTTCTATCTTTCCTTTTGCCTCTTCTAAATGCAGGTCATAGTCTTGATTCATTTTCAAATACCAGTTGTAAGTTTTCGAATCCGTTTATCGCAGGTTACGCCATATGAATAGGCTTAGAAGGGTTATTTTACTTAAACACTAAATACGCGATCTTTTAATTCCATAAAGAACAACCGCTCCTGCAGTAGCCACATTCAAAGATTCAACGGTGTTTTCAATCGGCACAGTCACAATCTCGTCACATAGGGCTTCTATTTCTTTTGGTAAACCTCTAGGTTCGTTTCCTAGAATCACTGCTATTTGACTGTTGTCAGCAACCTCCTCTGGAGATATTCCACCAGAAGGTGACGTGGCTACAAAGCTGTATTCCGACTTCTTTAATTCTTCAAACAGTTTTTCAGTATGGAGTTCTTCGTTGAGCACAGAGAATCTCGTTCTAAAAAATGAACCCGCAGATGATCTAACTACTTTCGGATTGTAGGGGTCAACCCCTCCATGAAAAAGAATCCCGGAAGCTCCAAATGCTTCTGCTGTTCTAATCAAATTGCCACAATTACCAGGATCAGAAACGCCAGACAAGATAAGTAGTAAACCTTTTTTTTCGACGAGATTATCTAGCTCCATACCGTGTTTATGAACAGCTGCTATAGCGGCTTGAGGATTTCGCAATGTCGTCAAACCTGTGAAAATCTTTCTATCAACTAAATGAAACTGGATTTTTTTCTGGCTCAAAACTGTAACCAGGTCATTGTCGATTTCATCTGCTGGCAAAATAACTTCGTCGATCTCGAGGTCTGCCTCTATCGCCTCTTCGACAAGTCTTGGTCCTTCGACCACGAAAAGGCCTTCCAATTCTCGGACTTCAGAATCTCTCGCTAAACGCCGCATTCTCCGAATACGTTGGCTGTTAAACGACATTTTATTAACTAGAAACTTTTCTCAGATCCTCTTAATTAAAGGAATTCCATAGAGTGTCATCAGTTTTTATTGTTTAGAAATTTCCACTAGTTGTGCAAATGCTTCAGGATCAGCTACCGCCACATCAGCGAGAACTTTTCTATCAACCTCTATACCAGCATTTTTGAGACCAGCAATAAAAACACTGTAGGTCGTACCATGAATTCGGCATGCTGCATTAATACGCTGGATCCAAAGGCGTCTAAATTGTCCTTTTTTTGCACGGCGATCCCTGAACGCGTAATTCCCTGAATGCATGACTTGTTCATTTGCAGCTCTGAAAGTACGGCTCTTATTTCCGTAATAGCCTTTAGCCTGTTTTAAAACGGCCTTATGTTTCTTTTTACTGTGGACAGCTCTTTTAACTCTGGCCATCTTCAACTCCTTTTATCGGAGACCTTCTTTATGAGGACTCTGTGTTATTAAATACCTAATTGTTTGCGTATTGCTTTACTGTTAGCTCCGTCTACTTCAGTCATTTTTCCCAAACGGCGCTTGCGAGTAGAGGTTTTTTTCTCAAGTATGTGACTTTTGTTTGCCTTACGACGTCGCAAACGACCACTACCTGTAACTTTTATTCTCTTAGCTGCACCCCTATGGGTTTTCATTTTTGGCATAATCACTCCTGCTTTTTAAGTTCTAATCCGTTTCTAAATCTTGCTCTTCTTCTGTAACTTCATCGCTTGTCTGCTCTTCTTCAACTTCCAGCGAAGATTCGACATCTTCTAAAGCTTCCTCCATCTCTAATGCTTCCGCTTGTAAGGCTTCAATCGCTTCACGCTGCCTACGGGTTGCCTTTCCTGGAGTTAGCAACATAGTCATATTCCGACCTTCTTGTTCAGGGTAAACCTCAACTCTTCCAACATGTGAAATTGATTCAGCTATATCGTCTAAGATTTTCCGTCCGAGTTGCGGGTATTGAATTTCCCTACCCCTAAACATGATGGTGACCTTGACTTTACTTCCTTCTGATAAAAACTTTTCCACCCGTCGAGTTTTTGTTTCGAAATCACCTGATCCTATTTTGGGACGGTATTTCATTTCCTTCACCAGGATATGAGTTGCTTTTTTTCTTGATTCCTTTGCTTTCTGAGATTGTTCGTATTTGAACTTTCCATAATCCATAACACGACAAACTGGAGGGTCAGCCTGATTGGCGACTTCCACCAAGTCCAATCCAGCTTCTTGCGCAAAACGAAGCGCCTCTGAAATCGTTTTAATTCCTACCTGTTCTCCTTCAGCGGAAACAAGTCGGACATTTTCTACTCGGATATCCTCGTTAACTCTCGGTTCTTCTTCAGTTGGGTTAGCTATTGTTCGTCACTCCTGTGTGGCACGTAGTCTCTCCTCCGTGGTTGATTGCATTTCCTTACACGCAAATATCCTTTAGACTTTTATAACCATCTAAAAAATAAAGGC
>JASLTU010000021.1:0-20608 GCA_030742755.1 Acidimicrobiales bacterium
TATTGTATGAATCGCTGTACCTTCGGGGGCTACCTTTACCATTGGGTGGATTGATGGAACGACATGGCTGACGTTACCTAAGTCTGTTGAACCTACTACCCCATCACCGATTGGCGCTTTAACAACTCTGCCGATTAATTCAGAATTTTTCATATACGCATCTAGTATTGGTGTGTTATCCAGCACCTCAGCATATGGCTCATTTACCCATTCAATTTGTATCTCACACCCGGCAGACTTTGCTCCTCCGTTAAGTGTTTCAACCAAACGAATTTTCAAAACTTCTAATCGATCCATAGTTGAAGAGCGCGCATACCATGTACTCTCCGCTCTTTCTGGCACAATATTTGCTTTTTGACCTCCGTTAGTGAAAATGCCATGAAGACGTTCATCCGGTGCAATATGTTGTCTTAATGCTGCCACCCCCATGTATCCAAGCACTGCTCCATCTAGTGCATTAATGCCTTTCTCAGGCGCAGCGGCAGCATGAGCTGCTTTCCCGGTATATGTTGCTTTGAGTTGTTGAACTGCGAGGCTACTTATGTTTGGTAAATCTGCATCAGCAGGGTGAATCATCAAAACCGCTTCTACTGATTCGAAAGCTCCTCTATTTAACATTCGAACCTTACCGCCCCCACCTTCTTCAGCTGGTGTCCCTAGGATTCTCAACTGTCCATTGAAAGTTTCCGCCAAAGTCGAAGCAGCTAAACCCGCACCGATACCTGCTGCTGCAATAATATTGTGGCCGCAGGCATGCCCGATTCCCGGCAAAGCATCGTATTCACACAATAAAGCTACTACAGGTCCTGCCTTGCCTGCTGTTGCTTCAAAGGCGGTATCAATTTCATAGGCGCTTTTATGTACATCCAGGCCTTTGTCAATTAATACCTTAGTTAATTGTTCATGGGCAAAATGCTCTTCATAGCCGAGCTCAGGGTTTTCGTGTATTGCATGAGAAACCGCTATTAACTCTTCAGAAATATCATCTATATAAGAACAGATACTACTTTTAGCTTCATCTAAATTCATCAGTATTTTCCTTAGAACTCATTTGAAATAGTTTCACATATTTTTAACCATTGAGAAACCAAACTCGAGGTCAGAAATAATGTCTTCAACTGTTTCCAGGCCAACAGAAAGCCTAATAAGACCAGGTTCAACACCTGCTGATTTTTGTTCTTCGTTTGAGAGTTGTGAATGGGTAGTTGATGCAGGGTGTATAACCAAGCTTCTTACATCGCCGATATTAGCGACATGACTATGTAGTGATAGTGAATTCACAAATTTCTCGCCTGCCTCTCTCCCTCCTTTAATTACGAATGCTGGTACAGATCCGAAACCCTTTCCTGATCCATATTCTCTCGCTCGCTCATGCCATGGGCTTGAGTTCAAGCCTGCATATTGAACAGAGTCAACCATTTCATGATTTGAAAGAAATTCTGCAACTTTAAGAGCATTTGTAAAGTGTCTCTCCATTCTCAAGCTCAGTGTTTCTAGTCCTTGTAAAAAATTGAAAGAGTTTTGCGGAGTAATAGAGGCACCTAAGTCACGTAATAATTGAACTCTCGCCTTTACTATGTAAGAACCGTGCCCAAGCGCTGACCAATAACTTAACCCGTGATAGCTAGGATCCGGATCGACAAAATTACTAAACCGGCCACTTTCTCCATAATCAAACGTTCCACCATCGATGATTACTCCACCGATTGAGTTTCCATGGCCGCCAATGAATTTAGTCATCGAATGGACAACTACATCCGCTCCTAAAGTAAGTGGGTTCAGCAGGTAGGGCGTCGCTACAGTATTGTCGACAATCAACGGGATTCCGGAATTGTGTGCAACTTGCGAAATACCTTTGATATCGAGAAAATCATTTTTTGGATTCCCAATAGATTCTCCATAAAACAATTTCGTTTCTGGTTTGATTGCAGACTCCCATTCTGAAATATCATCAGGGTTTTTTACAAAAGTTGTATTGATTCCCATTTTTGGAAGCGTGTAATGCAACAGATTGTACGTTCCGCCATATAACGATGACGATGCAACAATGTGATCTCCCGCTTCTGCCAGATTTAAAATTGCAAGTGTTTCAGCGGCTTGCCCTGAAGAGGTTGCAAGTGCCCCAGGTATTCCTATAGCAGTTTTAGTACCCTTTTCTAGAGCTTCTAATCGTGCCTCAAGAACCATCTGAGTCGGATTCATGATCCGTGTATATATATTTCCCACTTCTGACAATGCGAACAGATTTGCTGCGTGTTCCGTATCACGGAACACATAGGAAGTTGTTTGATAAATCGGCACCGCTCGACTTCCAGTTTCAATGTCTGGCTCGTGGCCAGCATGAATCTGAAGTGTTTCGAAACCAGTATAAGTATTCATAATTCTCCTTATGGGAGAAATCCAATACCTACGAGTCAAAAACTCGGACACTTTATTGTTCCAACGGAACCGCATCCTTGCTAAGCAAGTAGGCACCTTGGGTGTCCTCCCAGGTTGCCGGGCGCAAATGCGCCTCTCTTAATGTCCTATCACTCTAACGAGGAGTGGCAAATATCACAATACGTTCCATAATCGTTTTCTAGCGATTATGTTTAATTGTTCGAAAGATCGGTAGAAATTGAACAACTATTTATATGCATGGCAACTAGAAGCACTTTCCTCATGGCTTAGATGTGGTCGAAGCGGGATAATTGAAGCAGTAACTGGTTCAGGTAAAACTAACGTTGCTATTGCAGCGATTCAAGACGCTCGTCGACGTGGACTCTTTGTTCTAGTAGTAGTTCCAAGTAGGGTCTTAATGGAACAGTGGACCAAGCGTCTTGTTGAATCGCTTCCTGACTCTCGAGTGGGGCGTCTGGGAGATAATTTTAGCGATCGCTCCGATGACTGTGATGTTTTAGTCACGACTAGGCACTCAGCTAGTGCAAAGAAACCACTCCCGCCTGATGATATGAGTGGACTTATAGTCGCTGATGAGTGTCACGGTTTCGGCGGAGGTGTTCTAAGGAAGTCACTCCTCCATGAATACGAAGAACGACTTGGCTTAACCGCCACATTGGAACGATCTGATGACGCAGTAGATAAAACTTTAATTCCGTATTTTGGTGGCGTGTGTTACAGGTACAACTTTATGACAGCAATCGAAGACGGTGTTTGTGCTCAACCGCGAGTCGCCTTCGTTGCAGTTCCCTTATCAAAAGAAGAGCGTAGTGAATACGAAGATACAGAAGCGACGCTTGTAACAGCAAGACAAACATTAAGAGAAATAGAAGATATGCCACAAAACCCTTTCAGTGCTTTCCTCTCTGCTGTCACTTATCTGGCTGAAAAAGACGCAGGTCCAAATGGAAAAGCTGCTGTTGCCTATCTAGACGCTTTTAGCAGGCGACGCGAAATTGTCGCTGGAAGTAAAACGAAATACGAAGTGCTAAATAGATTCGCTCCTGTGATGGAAGGTTCGAATGGCACAATCCTTTTCACTCAAACAGTTAGTGCAGCGAATAACGCAATTACGCGATTAGATCCTTTACTTAAAATCGATCTAATAACAGGAGCTACAGGACGAAATGAGAGAGAGAAACTCCTCAACTCTCTGCGAGAAGGAACGCTCGATGTTATTGCTGCACCGCGTGTCCTTGATGAAGGAATAGACGTTCCCGACGCTAATTTGGGCGTAGTAATCAGCGCAAGCAGAACACGCCGTCAGATGATTCAACGAATGGGGCGTATTCTCAGACGTAAAGAAATAGGAAGCGGTGCTCGCTTCGTAATTCTTTTCTCTCGTGACACTCTTGAAGACCCAACAGCCAATGAGAGGGACGGGTTCATGGAAGAAATAGAAAATATTAGTGAAACTTCCAAAATTTTCGACGTAGACGAATACGACAAATTAGCCTCTTTTCTTGAGTATGCAGGTCCAAAAATTCTTCCTGATATTCGAAAGATCGGTCCTATGTCTGACCTTGATCAACTACCAGATGGTATTGACCCGGTGGAAGAATATGCATGGTTAAGCTACTTGTCTTGGGAGGAGATCACTGAGCGGCACCAAGAAGTTTGGGGTAATCCCCCAGTCACAACTGTCACACCTCCGTACTTGGAATTTGACACTCCGTTACTGCCAGAGATTTCAAAAGAAAAAAAGACCCGCACGCAGTCCGAAAGACTGTCTACAGGTGAAAATCCAGTTCAATTATTTGAAACAGATGGTGGATATGTCCTTCAATGCACTGGGTGTGGTGCTCTCTCTGAATTAACTCCTTTTCGCTGGAAGGCATTAGAGTCTGTTGTTGAATGCAGCTGCCTTTGGTAATTAAATCAAACCGTAGGTGAGAAAGGATGAATTGTGATACATCACGTAAATGACACAGAACCAATTCACAATATTCTTGATGTTCTGGAAACCGACGGAGCTGTAATCATTGACTCTTTGATTCCGAAGTCAACTACCTTACAAATTTCAACTGAATTAAGACCTTATTTAGACGCGTGCTCAGATGGTCTAACAGACTTCTCAGGAGAGTCAACCAAACGCGTAGGAGCTTTAATGGCGCGCTCGCCAGGTTGTCGAGATTTGGCACTTAAACCACTAATTAATGAATTGTGTTCGAAGTTTTTAGAGGATTTCACTGATGGGTACCAGTTGAACTTTACACAGGCAATCGAGATATCTCCGTCAGAGACGATCCAACCACTTCATAGAGACCGCGGCGTGTGGGGCGGCTATCTTAATAGAAAAATTGAGACACAATTCAGCACAATCTGGGCAATGACAGACTTTACGCAGACAAATGGAGCTACACGCTTAGTTCCAGGATCCCATAAATGGGATAAAGATAGAAAACCAAGTGAACAAGAAATTACCTTCGCTGAAATGTCAGCTGGATCTGTTCTACTTTATGGCGGCTCAATTTTGCATGGTGGTGGAAGCAACATTACTGACTCGGATAAGAGGTTGGCTGTCTTGATTCATTACACACTTTCTTGGCTAAGACAGGAAGAAAATCAATATCTCTCTTGCCCGCCAGAAATTGCAGCGGAACTACCTGTTGAACTAAGAGATCTGATGGGGTATTCCTTGGTCAATCCCATCCTTGGCTTCTTCTCTCCGTACGATAAAAAAGGCGTTGAGCTGGTTTCGCCGAAACATATATTTGAGTAATAAACTCTCTCTCTAAAGACAGGAGCGAAAATGAAATTTGTTCAAATCATGGAATTCACTGGAAGTACAGAAGAAGCACTAGATTCAATAAACAACTACATTGCTATTGCTGGTGCCGAAACAACAGTTGAAAAGGCCACAATTTGTGAAGATCGCGACAATCCAGGCCATCTGTTACAAATAATTGAATTCGATTCCTACGAAAACGCAATGATTAACAATGACTTAGAAGTCACAAAAAGAGCATCGGAAGAAGACACAAGCAACTTTGGTGAAGTTCAGTTTAAAAATCTCAACGTTGTGCAAACCTTCGACCTTCAATAGGTGTTCTTCATCCGTCAAAATGAGTTTCAGATTTAACACACTTCTATTATTCATAATTATCCTCCTGGTTCAAGGCTGTTCAGGGAAATCAGAGGATCCGCAGGTAATCGGAGCGAAAGATGACAGCAGCGTAAATTCACCGACCGAAACAACTGCTTCGATGACTGTATCAACCATAACTACTACCACTTCTTTCCAAAAAGAACCCACAAATGACGAACCAGAGTTTCTTTTCGATGCTGAATCAGCCGGTCAATTAAGTACAGATTGGCGAGATGACCTCCTAAACGAACTTCGTGTCGCAACACCAGATTTTGAAACACTTTATGTGCGTGAAGAATGGGGTCCGGGATGGATTGACGAAAATTACAACTGCATCAATACTCGCCATGAGGTATTAATCGAAGAATCTTATGAAGAGGTGACTTTCGAAGACCGAGGGTGCAAGGTGATCAAAGGGAAGTGGTATGACTATTTTTCAGGTGAATTTTACGCTGATCCTACTGAATTAGATATTGATCACATGGTTCCACTTCATAATGCACACGTTTCTGGCGCATCGCACTGGCCAACGGAAACGAAAATTAACTTTTATAACGATCTAAATGATCCTCAACATTTGATAGCGGTTAGTTCATCTGCCAATCGTTCCAAGGGATCTCGAGGGCCTGAAGTTTGGCGGCCGTCAAATGAGGAATACTGGTGTCAATATGCCTACTCGTGGACTGAAATTAAAGCTCGTTGGAACCTTTCTGTAAATGATAATGAGCTTACTGCATTAGCAGAAATGCTTAATTCATGCGATTCCCTACCAGAACTAACCTACTGGTTTTCAAATTGGCTTTTACGTAAAGGAGCTATGAGCACCCCGGAAATGTCACTAACTGAAAATGAGCAAGAAACAGAACTTCAAGAGTCCTATTCGGAAGCTACAAATTGAAAAAAACAGCAAACATACTCGTGCTTCCCGGAGATGGAATCGGACAAGAAGTAATGAGACAAGGGTTACGTGTATTAACGAAAGCGTCCGAAATCTTTCAGTTTGATCTTTCCATTGAGGAAGATTTGATTCACGGTTCGGCATGGAAAAAATTTGGAACCTTTTGCCGTGATGAAACAGTAGAGATAGCCAAAAATTCTGATGGTGTACTAGTAGGAGCAGTTGGTCAAGCAGGTAATGAAAACTTACCTCATTCCTCCGACCCTGAAGAAAATGATGGACTTATGAGGTTACGAAAAGAGCTTGACGTTTTCGCAGGGTTACGACCTGCAATAGTAAACGATGCGCTTTTAGACGAACTTCCCTATCGTCATGAGGTTTCTAACGGGGTTGACATAATGGTATTGCGTGAAATGTGTGGTGGCGTGATGTTCGCAAAACCGAGAGGTATTGAAGTGCTGTCTACAACTGAAAAACGAGGATATGACACTGCTGCATACACTACATTCGAAATCAAAAGGCTCGCTAAAGTTGGATTCCTACTTGCAGGAAGACGTAAGAAAAGGGTTGTTTCAGTTGATAAGTCAAACGTCATGGAATCTGGTTTTTTGTGGCGTGAAGTGGTTCAATCAGTAGGAGATGAATTTCCCGATATCGAATTAGAGCATATGTATGCAGATAACTGCTCTTATCAACTAGCCGTCAACCCGAGCCAGTTTGATGTCATCATCAGTAACAATCTGTTTGGTGATATTATTTCTGACCAAGCTGGTTCATTAGCTGGGTCTTTAGGAATGCTCCCATCTGCATCGCTACCCTGTCTTCCTAATATAGGTGAAACTTGTACGGCAGGAATTTACGAGCCAGTACATGGAACTGCACCTGACATCTCTGGTAAAAATATTGCAAATCCCGTCGGAATGATATTAAGCATCGCTCTTTTTATAGAGTATGGCCTTGGTGGTGTTGAAGAATCTGCAATTGTCGCAAAAGCTGTCGAATCAACAATTGCCAATGGTATTAGAACCAAAGACATTGGAGGACAAGCATCTTCTGAAACGATTACTGATGCGATTATTAGCGAGATCTCTTGCGTATAAACGTAAGGAAAATTTAGTCAGTAAGACCACGGCCGAAATCAATTCTCGGTGTTTATGTAGCGAAGTCTTCTTCCGTAATAAGTATTCGAATGATGAGGCCGGTTCATTCGATAAGAACGTGTGTATGAAGGTATTCCTATACAACGACTACGTGATCCTCAATTTCTAACTAAAAAATTACAACACCTCGAGCGATTGATCCATTTAACATCTCTTCACACGCTTGATTTATTTCATCGATCTTGTAATGTTTTGAGATTAATTTGTCTATTGGCAGGAGTCCAGAAAGATACATTCGAGCAAATCTCTCAAAATCCGCTCCGGTGTCTGCACTTCCGTAAATCGTTCCCGTTAATCGTTTCTCTTGCCTGAACACATCAGTAGCATCTACTCGTATTTTTGAATCTGTCGGTGGCACTCCAACCAGTAATGCAAGGCCTCTTTCACGTAGTGAAGGCAATAACATTTCAGCAACATCTATATTTCCAACTGCATCAAAGGCATAATCAGCCCCTAGTCCGTCAGTTAATTCTTTTACGTTTCCTAACATGTCTTTACCCGCTTTTATGAAATGAGTGGCTCCCATAGAACGTGCCATGGTTTCCTTCGCTTCTGATCTATCTACGGCGATTATTTTCTCCGCTCCAGCAAAAACACAGCCCATAATTATCGAAAGGCCCACACCACCTGCACCGTAGACAACCACTGATGAGCCTTCATGAACTGACGCTTGGTTTAAGACTGCTCCCACACCAGTAGTTACGGCACAACCAATTAATGCCGCAATTTCTGGTGGGGTTTCTTCAGGCATTTTTGTGCAAACAATATCTGGGACAACCACATGTGTAGACCAACAGGCCAATCCGGATAGCTGCAAAATTGGTTTATTATTCGAATCAGTTAATCGAGTCGTTCCATCTAACATTTTTCCTTGACCCAACATTTCCATATAGGTTTTGCAATGATTTGTGTTCCCAACTAAACATTGCGGACATTGCTTGCAATAAGGGAACCAATTAAGGAGAACATTTTGACCGACCTCGACGTCAGTGACTCCATCCCCTATTTCGAGTACCGTGCCAGCCCCTTCATGCCCCAAAACTACCGGCAACTCTTGTTTTGCCAATCCCGTGACAACGTGATAGTCGCTATGGCAAATACCAAAGGCATCAATCTTTACTAGAACTTCATTGCTCTTAGGATCCGACAAATTCAACTCTTCCACTGATAATGGCTTGTTAAGTTCTCTCAGCACCGCTGCAGTTATTTTCAAAATTTATTTCCTATTCAACATTCGTTTTTGAATAATTTCTTTATGAGCTTTCACACTCCCGTCGTGAAAAGTATCAAACCATTTGTCAAGCGGGAACAAAATAGTTCCATAGTTGCAATCAAAATATTTATGATGTAAATAGTGAAAATAGTCAGCGGCAGGAATCTCTGTGTTTGCGAATCGGTATCTATGAAAACCTGAATGGGAAGGCGACGGAGCAAGAATCAGATAGAGCAAGCTAAATGTAACGAGAAACGGTGAAGCTGGTATAAAAACAAATACCAGAGGCAATGAGAAGTAAATCAAGTGCTCAAAAGGATGCATTGAAATTCCACTCCAAGGTCCGGTATTCACATTTCTGTGATGAACGGAATGAACAATTTCATATAAAGGTTTGATGTGTAACAACCGGTGGTTTGCGTAAAAGTGAATCGAAGAAAGCCAAAACAGTGAAACAGTTGTTAATGCCGTTGGAATAAATGAATCGACCCTTCCTATGGAATCATTTGCGTGTAAAAAAAACATAAAAACTTCGTACAAAGCCGCTATTCCACATCCACTAGTCAGACTCCAAAACATGTTGTCCTTAGTTTGGTTATCGAAGCTGAATGAGCGTCGCTTTTTTGCTGGCCAACGACTGTCGTATTTAAAGTCTGAGCCTTGGCTTTTTCGGGTGTACAAATACCAGTGCTGAAAACCAACAATTAGAAACATAATTGAGATATTGCGCAACCAGATTAAGAAAAATGAATCGATTTTGAAACTTTGAAAGTTTGATAATTCAGGAGTGAAATACCTATAACAGATAAAAGAAATCAGGATCCAAAGCACAGACTGATACCACATGAACTTAGAAATAAACCATTTAAGCATTTGAAGCGGTTGAGGTGGTGATCTGAATAAGGGTGGAACCTCGAAAACACCAGGGTCATATCCAACTTTGTCGTCTCGATATTCAACTTCCATAAATGGAAAATACCACACAATATTTTAGGTTAAATATTCTGCCACTTTTAAAATAAGAAACATCCAGTAATTAGTAATAATCTCTTTAAATGCAGGAAAGTTTATGGCGAATCGATGATTTCAATGATTTAGAAGATTCTCGGATCAGTCTCTACCGTGATCACTTCTCGCAAACGGAATCTGATCGCTTTTTCTCGATACTTCAAAAAATTCAATGGAGTCAAAACGAAATCATAGTTTTTGGAAAGAAGCACCTAGAGCCGAGGCAAACAGCTTGGTATGGAGATCCTGGCATCAACTACAGTTATTCTGGAATAACGAATGAAGCAAAGAACTGGCTTCCGTTTTTAGAAGAAATTCGTAAACGCATCCAAAATATTTGCAAATCTACTTTTAATTCTGTTTTACTTAACCGGTACAGAGACGAGAAAGACAGTGTTGCTTGGCATTCGGATGATGAACCAGAGCTCGGTGAATCTCCCACTATTGCCTCAGTAAGTTTCGGTGCCACTAGAAAATTCCAGGTTCGACACAAAACCAAAGATGGGGAAATTTTTTCAACATACCTAAATCATGGAGATTTGATGATTATGCACCCACCAACTCAAACCCACTGGATTCATTGTGTCCCTAAGAGCAGTAAAAAGGTTTCCGAGAGAATAAATTTGACGTTCAGACAAATACTTCAAAGTTGATTAATTCTATTGTTTAAATAATTTTCTACTATTGGGGAAAGTTCGACTGTTTCTGTCTTGTAAGTTTTGATTTCATCAGGTAACTGTTTCAAAGAAGTTAACAGATCGTTTGCCAAGTCGGCGTCATCTCTAATGACATGTAATGGCCATCTGTGGATCCGGATTGTAAACGCAATCGCATCTGAATTCGGTATTCTTCGTAAGGTTTGACGCTCCACTCTTACTATTAGCTCAGAAGGATCCTCTTCGACCATCTGCTTTTCATGACCTAAAGCCAAGTCGCTACAAGCTGTTAAAGACCAACCTGTTCTTGCGACAATCATCTCATCAGAAATACGATCCATGAAATTACCAGGGCGAGGTATTAAGTCTTGTTCATAACGTGGTACAGGTTCATGTATATCGTCTAAAGGAAGCCCAAGCTTTGAGAAGGGATCCCAGTGGGTTGGGAAGCAGACACTTGCTGCTGTGAGAGTCCAGCGTTCCGAAATACGCTCCATTAGACAGACGTCTTCTTGCATTAGACGTCCGCATCTATCTATCGGGTGTAAGGAATTATCGACCACAGGAAGAGTAAATGACCTTTTATTCAACCAACTCTCGATCGTTTGGAACAGTTTTAGACTTGTTGATTCTGAACCGTTCAAATGATTACCCACAGGTCCTAGATTTTTTAGCGACAGATCTTCCTCTCTGCAATTATCGATCTGAAGCCATTCATTCTCTTCAATGGAACGTGTATTCATTTTCCATGTAAATACACCTGTGTCGAATGGTGAAACCTCTAAAGCCTCACGCGGTTTCATTCTTTTTTCTAAGTTAAGCATTGCTAGCTATGACTCTTCTTTTAAATATTATTCTGTGTAACTTGGATCCAATTGTTTCAAAAATTGATAACAACGTTCAGCTTCCTCTGCATCGCCGATTTCATTTGATAGCTTTGCTAATCCTTCCAAAGAACGAAGAAATCCCAGATTCTCTTTCTTGTTCCAAAGTACAAGACCCGAGCCTTTCCATCCAATTTGCCTCAGTCGATCCAATCCACGGTGGTATCCAACTCTGTAGGCGGCATATGATTCGACTTGATCCCTTCCCGACTCACCCAAACAGGCCCATGCTTCTAAGTTATTTGGCCACTTTGCTATTACTTTTGCTATAGCATCTCGTCGTTGGTTGGGTTCTTTTTCTAATGCTTGATTTAATGCTTCAACAGCTGATGGGTCTTCATTTGGAAGGATGCTCTCTGGTGGACCGCTTTTACTCAAATTAACTGGGTGAATATTTTCCATATAAGAAACTTACTAAATCACCTCCCTTTTATGAGGAATAGTTGAAAGTAAACATTCTGGACTAAAGGTTCATCTTAATATTCGCTATTCTTTGACGAGATGAAGCAAAAAAGGTAACTGAACAGAAATGGCATACTCCGGTCTTCTAAGAGGATTCTCCAACGAAGAATTTGAAAAAAGGGTCGATAGAGCACAGAGGCTGCTACACGAAGAGGGTATTTCAGCACTTCTTGTATGCACAGAACCTGAAGTTAGGTACTTAACAGGCTTTCACACTCCTTTTTGGCAAAGCCCCACGCGCCCGTGGTTTGTAATTTTGCCGCGCTCTGGCAAACCTGTTGCAGTGATTCCCAGTATTGGCGAGGCTTCGATGAGTGAAACGTGGATAGACGATATAAGGACATGGAGTTCTCCTAATCCATCAGACGAAGGAGTTTCCTTACTTGCTGAAACCTTGAGAGAAATTTTGGATACTCCTTGTGAAATCTCCAATGAAAGCTTAAAAATCGGACTTCCAATGGGAAATGAGACTCATTTAAGAATGCCCTTGATCGACTTTCAACAACTCAACGAAAAACTTTCTCCACACATTTTCGTGGATGCTACTGAGATTATTAAAACTTTACGGTGTATTAAGTCTGAAGAGGAAATTGCCAAAATTACCAAAATATGTGAGATTGTTTCTGATGGGTTTGCCTCACTCTCAAACCTTCTCAATGTTGGCATGACCGAAAGAGAAGCGTTTCAATTATTTCGACTCAAACTTCTTGAACTTGGAGCTGACGAAGTCCCCTACCTTGTTGGAGCGACGGGACCTGGTTTTTCCGACATCATTAAACAACCATCCGACCGCGTGATCGAACCAGGTGATCTCGTAATGTTCGATACTGGGTCGACTTATGACGGTTATTTTAGTGATTTTGATCGAAACATGGCTTTTCAATTCGCTGATGATAAAGCAAAATCTGCTTACAAAATCGTATGGGAAGCGACAGAAGCCGCTCTTAAGGTTGCCGTACCAGGAAATACCACCAGTGATCTCTGGGAGGCAATGGCTTCCGTATTGGAAACAGAATCAGCTAGGAATGACTCTGTTGGACGATTTGGACATGGACTCGGCATGCAAGTAACCGAATGGCCGTCAAACACTCGCAATGATGGAACCGTTCTTCAAGAAGGGATGGTTTTGACGGTCGAACCCAATATCTTCTGGGGAGATGATCACATCATGGTCCATGAGGAAAATTTTGTTATTCGATCGGATGGCGTTGAGTTACTGTCAAGACGTGCCGCTTCAGAGTTAGAAATAATTACTTAAGATTTTAATTCCATATCACTGAAGAGTTTGCCCCTAAAGCGCGCCCTTCTGTTCTGACACCTTTAGGTGTTAGCTTCGGCCCAATTTCTGTCCATAATTTTGGAAGGCGGTAATGAGGTACCCGAGGGAACAGATGATGCAAAGCATGATAATCATGTCCTCTTATTAGCAGAGTTGAACCGGGAAAAACTGCGACTCTAGTGTCAACATATCGGCCTTGCTTATCCGCAGGGTGATGTGGATACCACGCGAAAATGAAAATCAGCCAACCGTTTGAAATACGTGCTGGTATGTACCACAGCAAGATCGAATCCCATCCAATGCCAAAAAGAAACCCTCCAAGTAGCAACAAATGCATTATGGCCCAGTAGCGCAATGTGTACTTTCCATTTCTAATAGATGTAGATTCCGATACTTCTCCTTTCGCTTCTGCTTGAGTGATGAAGACGTTCTTCACTTTCTTTGGTAAAAGACGAAATGCATGTTTAGAGAACGCGAAAACAGGAAAGAAAGTACTGAGAATTGAGGCTCCCCACCATGAAATCGGAAGTTCCCAAATGGGCCCCTTTGTGTAATAATCCGGATCACGTTTCGGGTCATTAGTAAATGCATGATGTCTCATGTGTTGAATCCTGTGGCTCCAATAATCGAATCCCAAGGGAATCGATGAAATCGTGCCGATTAAATCCTCTCCCCATCGATGCGATGATTTCTTACCCCAAATGTTCCCATGTGTAGCCTCGTGCATCGGCATATAGAAGGTCGTCGCAATAACTATATTGCAGCACAACCCCAACCAAAGTGGCATAAATCCTTTGACTCCCAACACAACGATTGAGACCCACAAAAAAAGCGACACTAGAAATTCAGCAACAATCCGTAATTCGAACCTGTCTCGATACGGGCTTACTATCAAACGCTCGTCTCGTTTCTCCATTTGTTGGGAAGAGAACTCAGCCATAAAGGATCCTAAGTAGATTTACCGTTACTGTACCACCCAGTTTATGACTCCTTTCTATATGAGAAGTAAAGTCAATTTAGTATGCGAAAAACTACACCAACTATTAAAGAGATCCGTGTTTATAGAATGCCTCTCCCTGCTAAAACCCTCTACAACATGTCTAGTTCGGCGGTTTTAACACCGGAATCTACGATCGTGGCGTTGATTGATAGTGATGGAGTAATTGGTTATGGAGAATCTTGTATGGCGACTCCCCAAGCGCAAGAGGCGAATAACGACAGTATCCGTTCTTCTTTATCCATTCTCTCCCCTTCTGTCATCGGCATTAATCCGATGGAACTTGACTTAATAAATTCGACAATGGAAAATTCACTAAAAGGTGAGACCGAAGCGAAAGCTGCAATTGATATTGCATGCTGGGACTTGATTGGGAAAAGACTCGGGAAAAGTGTAGCTGAGCTTTTAGGAGGAAACATCACAGATGAAGTAATCACCTACCATGTGGTTGGCATAACCTCCCCTGAAAACGCAGAAAAAGAAGCTGAAAGACTGCAAGTAGAAGGAATCTCAAGAATCCAACTAAAAGCAGGAGGCAGAGCTATTGAAAATGACATTGAAGCAATAAAAGCTGTATCTGGAGTTCTTAAAGGTGGAACAGTTTTAGATGTAGATACTAATCGCGGTTGGACGGAAGATGAAGCGATACAAGTATCTAACGCATGTTTGGAAGTATCTATGTCTATGGAACAACCATGCGCTAGTGAAGAAGAGCTATACAGACTTAAACCCAAAATTTTTCACCCTTTAATAGTCGATGAAAGTGCAACTGATATGAACACAATCTCCAAAATGGTTTCCGCCTCAATTGCTGACGGTTTTGGATTGAAAATTACGCGAATCGGTGGATTAACCCCTATGAAAGCCGTACGCGACTTTTGCATTGAAACTCAAACTCCTATGAGTTCAGATGATGCATGGGGGGGCGACATTATAGGAGCTGCGGGTGTCGCCCTCGGAACAACAGTTCCAAGTTCTTTAAACCGTGGAGCTTGGCTTGCAAATACATATCACCAAGTCCACTACGATCCTGTAAATGGACCGCGAATAGAGAATGGTATAATCAAACTACCCAAAGGCGGTCCAGGATTGGGTCTTGTCATCGATGAAGAAATCTTCGGGAAACCAGACCAAGTCCATAATTAAACCCTTCCTTGTTTTGCCTTTTTCAGAGTACGTGCACGCTCACCTGAGTCGAGAACAGTTTTTCGCAAACGTACGATTTTCGGAGTTATTTCTACGCACTCATCTTCAGCTATATATTCAAGAGCTTGTTCAAGCGACAGTTTTCTTGGCGGTGTTAAGCGTATTGTGTCATCAGAAGCTGCCGCCCTGACATTCGTTAGCTTCTTTTCTTTGCAAATATTCACGTCCATGTCTTCAGCACGAGGGTTTTCGCCTACAATCATGCCCGCATACACCTCGTCATTAGGGGAAACGAAAAGCGTGGTTCGTTCTTGCAAGTTTGTTATGGCGTGTCCTGTAACTGAACCTTTTCTGTCCGCTATAACACTGCCAGTTTGGCGAAGCCTCATTTCTCCCATCCATTCCTCCCAACCACTAAACACGTGACTAAGAATTCCTGTACCACGAGTCTCTGTTAAGAATTCTGTTCTAAAACCGATTAATGCTCTAGAAGCAACCACGTAGTCAATTTTCACCCATCCAGTTCCATAGTTTTTCATTTCTTTCATCTCTGCGCGTCGTTCTCCAAGGAGTTGCGTCACCGCACCTACATGTTCTTCTGGAACTTCAATTGTCAGCTCTTCAACCGGTTCGTGGAATTTGCCATCTATTTCTCGCAGTAAAACCGATGGTTTACCTACGGTCATTTCAAAACCTTCGCGCTTCATCGTTTCAACTAAAACTGCTAACTGCAACTCTCCTCGGCCTTGAACTTCCCAAGCATCTGGACGTTCAGTGGGTAGAACTCTTATAGAAACGTTTCCGATAAGTTCCTCTTCCAAACGCGCTTTAATTTGGCGTGCTGTTAATTTGTCACCATCACTGCCTGCCACCGGTGAAGTGTTGACACCAATCGACATAGAAAGTGTTGGTTCGTCTACTGAAATTACAGGCAATGGGTGAGGATTTTCTAGGTCCGTGAAACTTTCGCCAATTGTTACGCCCTCAACACCAGAAACATAAGCTATTTCGCCCGGTCCAGCTTCTGTAACCTCTACCTGTGAAAGAGCCTCCGTTAAAGTTACCGATCCTACTTTCACTTGTTCTATCGATCCATCTGTTCTACACCAAGCAACAGTTGAATTCTGTTTTAAAACTCCACTTACAATTCGGCATACGGCTAGACGACCTAAATAGGGAGACGCGTCCAAATTAGTTACATGAACTTGGAGTGGTGCATTTTCATCGCCAGTTGGGGCCGGTACTCGTTCAAGAAGCACTTCATAAAAGGGATCAAGATTAGTTCCCTCAATATCAGGATTTAAAGTTGCGATCCCCAATCTGGCATCGGTGTAAACAATAGGGAAATCAATTTGAGCTTCTGAAGCATCTAGGTCAAGAAAAAGTTCATATATCTCATCTATTACTTCACTTATTCTCGCGTCCGGTCTATCTATCTTGTTTATAACGACAACTATTGACAGGTCCGCTTCTAGTGCCTTGCGTAAAACGAAACGTGTCTGCGGTCTAGGTCCTTCCGCTGAATCGACTAAAAGTAAAACCCCATCGACCATCGTTAAAGCACGTTCAACTTCACCACCAAAATCAGCGTGACCGGGAGTATCAACTATGTTTATTTTTACATCCTCGTATTTGATCGCTGTATTTTTAGCGAGAATGGTAATTCCTTTTTCACGCTCTAAATCCATAGAGTCCATCACTCTTTCAGCAACTTCCTCATTACTTCTGAACGCTCCGGAATGCTTAAGAAGAGCATCTATGAGAGTGGTTTTACCATGATCCACATGTGCTATTACAGCAATATTTCTAAGCTCTGGTCTTTTAGTCACTTCTCAAAGATAGGGCTAATTCGGTTATCAGAGAGTCAATGTGACAAATTACATCTAATTCTTAAATATGCATACAGAGTCTGCGCGCCTCATAGATAGCTGCTGCAATGCCTCGACTGGCTACTGCATCACCGATTCGGTATAACTCATATCGATCGTTACTCATCGGTTGTGCTTTGCCACTTGTAAATGCATCTATATCCACACTTCCACCGTTAGAAGACATCTCTTTGAGATCAAGGTAAAGGTCATCATTGGGAAGAACGCCGTTCTCTACGATTACTGAATCAACGGTTCTAAAAATTTCTTCGCGTGTGTGTACATTCACCATTAATGCTCTAATCATTGATCCATCAGTTTCGACGTTCATCAACCGGTGATCCGGAGTCATAGTCACACCATTTCTGTAAAGCATGCGTAAATATGCGGGTCCGATCGTAGCGGAGAGGTCTTGCATCACTTGTCGATCAGGGGTAACGAGCTCAATTTCTGACTCTCCTCGTTCTCCAAGAAATTCAGCTACTGACGGAGCGTTCTCACCGCCGTGATCGTCATATATCAAAACTTTACCCTTAGGAGTTTTGTGCCCGCTCAGTACATCCCATGTTGTGCATATGAGGTTTTCATCAGAAGAAAGAAACGTTGTATCTGGAAGGCCACCGGTTGCAATAATCACAACGTCGGGCTTTTCACTGATTACATCACTCTCTTCTACCATTGTGTTTAATCTGATATCAACACCTGCATGTATAACCTCCTCTCCAAGCCATCCAACTATCCCAGAGAGCTCAGCCTGACTTTTACTAGCGCGTACAGCGAGATTAATTTGACCTCCAACGCTGCTTTGCGCTTCGAAAAGTATGACGCTATGACCGCGTTCTCCTAAAACCCTAGAAGCTTCCAAACCTCCCGGACCAGCTCCTACAACAACTATCTTCTTTTTTGATTCTGCTTTTGATGTGATTAATTGAGGAATACTTTCTTCTCGGCCTGTGGCCGGATTTTGTATGCAAACTGATTCAAGCCCCTGATGAAGGCGATTAATGCAAAGAGACGCCCCCACACAGGTTCGTATACGATCTTCATCTCCCCTCTCCAGTTTTTTCACTATATGGGGATCTGCAAAATGAGCACGAGTCATGCCAGCTAGATCAATTAGTCCTGTGGAAATAGCATGACGAGCTGACCCTATATCGGTAATACGCGTTGCGTGGAGGACCGGAATGTCGATCACTTCTTTGATGGAAGCCGCCAGAGACGTATAGGGCATAAGCGGTGTCCCTGACGGCGGTATAGCCTTTGAGAGGCCCTCTTCGGTCGCTAATGATGAGCTAGTAACATTGATAAAGTCGAGAAATCCGGAATTTGCAAGTCGTTGTGCGATCTCGATACTTTCCTCAGTGCTTAGTCCCCCAATTTGCTCTTCAGCTCCGATCATTCGAATACCAACAGCTATATCATTGCCAATAGCATCTCGTATTGATTCAAGCACCTCGAAAGTAAAACGTAAACGGTTTTCAATTGAGCCTCCATAATGATCCGTCCTTCGATTTACTAAAGGTGTCCAAAACTGATCTATCAAATGACTCGTCGCACAAAGTTCAATGCCATCAAGTCCTCCGGATCGTGCACGTTTCGCTGCGGTAGCAAAATCCTCTATTACACGACGAATATCGTGAAGCTCCATCTGTTTTGGCCAAAAGCGATGCATCGGCTCGCGAATCGGCGATGGAGATATTGTTGGCAACCAGTCTCCATCATTAGAAACGTTCCGCCTACCCATGTGGGTTATCTGACACATAATCGCTGTTTCGTATTGATGAATGCGTTCCGTCATTTCAATCATCGGTTCGATAATTGCGTCGGACCCGAAATTTAGCTGCCCCCATAAAGAAGGTGAGTCAGGCGAGACGTTACTTGATCCGCCTATCATGGTAAGTCCGATACCGCCCTTAGCTTTTTCTTCGTGGTATGCGATGTAACGTTCATTCGGTGTTCCATCTGTGTTATACCCCGGAGCATGACTGCTTGAAAAAATCCGATTCCTTAATTTCACGTTAGCTATCTGGAACGGTTGAAGTAGTGGGTCTGAATATGAGATGGAATCGTTTTTCACATAGCCCCTTAAGTCTTTATTAGTGACGTTTTTGCTCAGCCCTGTGGAACATCAGGGCAATTAGGTGGACAAAAACCATTTGGAATATTCTCACCAGGGAGCGAATAATCCACTTCACTAGAAGCTATCCCAATAGCCCAAGGCCAGCCTCCTGAATTTGAGATTCTCAACTGATACGTGCCTGGCGACATAGCTGGAGTGATGTTTTGCTGAAAAGACATTCCTTGATTCACCGAAAAAAGGGTCCCTTCCCTGGTCGAGCCATTATTTTCAGACGTTATGAAAGAAATCTGAATGGGTCCACCAACTACGCCAACTACTGCTCGCCAGTTTTCGCTTATAGTAAATTCATCCGTGATGACACTTTCCGTTCCCTCGAACTGGTGGATTAAATCTGTACTTTCAAAAGCTAGAGACTTCGGATAAATACGAGCAGATCCATCTAATTCTTTATCTTTAATCCCATCATGAATAAGAACATCGAGTGGAATGTTTGTAAATGGATTTTCACTTGCACCGATCATCCATCCCATTGCAGGGGGCAATCCCCTTGCTCGGTCCCAATCATTTCCGTAACTTTTGCTATTCCATCCTTCTTTCGGTTCGCTATATATTTCATGGAATTGATTGACGACCTCTTCAGTAAATATCGCAGGTGGAAATACATCCCATGGCCCCTTATTTTCAAACATTAAATTAAAAGCAATATGAGCTGAATTCGGACCGGTAATACGTTCAGCGAAAGGAGAAACATACATGTAAGCAAGAATGTCACCCTTCTCAACTCTTTGTCCATCTTCAACCAAAATGAACTGCTTATAAAAATCTCTCGGCTTATCGTGGAGTGTTATGTATGGCTCCAAAGAATAATGAAACATTAATTTCTCACCATTCATGTTTGCAAAATGAAGATTAAAGCCATAGATAACGTGATACCAGGGAGGTTGATAATACGATTTATCCCGTACGTTGTAATATCCCATTTCTCCTTCTGCCATTGAAATAATGCCATCCGCAACTGCATAAACCGCTGGATAATCAGATGGCTTAAGCGCTTGTTCCCATCGAGGATCACTATTTGAGAAATAGACTTGCGCATCATTATGTGGTTTTGGACTTCGTTGACCAACAAAAGGGTGTCCAGCAATAATGTCATCAAAATCGACTAAAAAACGATCAGATTTGCTTTCAGAATAATATTTTATATCGGGTACAGAAGAGCCACCTCTTGTTGTAGTTACCGGTGCGACAGTTGTAGTTACCGGTGCGACAGTTGTAGTTACCGGTGCGACAGTTGTAGTTACCGGTGCGACAGTTGTAGTTACCGGTGCGACAGTTGTAGTTACCGGTGCGACAGTTGTAGTTACCGGTGCGACAGTTGTAGTTACCGGTGCGACAGTTGTAGTTACCGGTGCGACAGTTGTAGTTACCGG
>JASLTU010000022.1:0-20151 GCA_030742755.1 Acidimicrobiales bacterium
AGTTTAGAAGGGAAAGATTTCGCATTCTCTACCGAGATCTTTATGACGATTTATGGCGTTATGTTCAAAGGCGCTCTATTAGTGACGAAGAGGCTCGCGACACTTTAAGTGAAGTTTTTCTCGTGGCATGGAGAAGGCTCGAAGACATACCAGCAGGAAAGGAAGCCAGATTATGGCTTTTTGGTGTAGCCAGAAATCTCGTTAAAACAAGTTGGCGTAAACGTAAACGGAGCGGAGATTTAGTTGCTCGTATCGGTAACGAGATGTCAACGAGGGGCGCAATTGATGAGGAATTGGATAACTCGGGTATTCTCAAGATTGTTAAGGCTCTCCAGTTTTTAAGCGAAAATGACCAAGAAATTTTGCGACTGCTTGCATGGGAAAACCTTTCACATAAAGAAATTTCTGTTGTCCTCGGATGTAGTGAAAATGCTGTAGCGATAAGGATTCGAAGAGCTCGTGTTCGATTAATGAAAGTTCTACAAAGCGAAAAGTCTTTTTCAGAAATCAATAATCTTAAGGAAATCGTTGAAAGGTTTTCACCTGAAGCGACAAGTAGTTCTTGAGAGGTAAAGAAAGAAAGATAATGGACAGTGACAATCCAATAGATGATTTAAAAAAATTCGTCCCCTTTGAAGAAGGACCTGACGACTCGCAGAAGGAATCCGAATTAAGGGCCTCACTTTTAGAGTCAATAATTACTACTGACATGAACCGCCCTTTAAGGGAGAGGATTAGGAGAAGTTTGGCGGGAGTACCGTTATGGCGACGACCAAGATTAGTCGTTCCGTCTTTCGCAGTTATGACAATAATGAGTGTTCTGATTATCTCGACTACAACTTCTCCTTCTGCCTTTGCGGAAGTGAGCGAAGCAACAGAAAATTCGGTCAACGCTAACTCTGGTGTTTCCACAACCCTTTTTGAGATAGTCGATCCAGAAACTCAAGAAGTCAAATACTCAGAGGAAACAGTTTTCGTCTATGAAGAAGACGACTACTCTCTCTTGCATCCTGAATTCGAGATTCGTCGTGTTGATGGTCAGGAATATATTAATAAAGATGGCAAGTGGATGGTAAATGAGACATTGCGAAACACAGGAATTAGGTCAATTCCTAAAAACTCCGAGAAGTTCAAAGATTTTTCTACGAGCGGAAAAGATTTTAAAAGAGTCTCTTCTAAGAAAGCACTAGGTCAATTTCGAGGAAAAATTCCAGCTAACAAAATCTTTGATATTAGAGAAACCAATACAAATTCTCAGATAGTTGAATTGGTTAAAAAGTCAGTCATTGAGAAGCCTCGTCAAGCTTCGGCTGACTTTACTGTTAGAGAGGGTCTCTTAACCGAAATTCTTATAGAAGCAAGCATTGAGTTCCCTGGACGTGAAACTCATTTGGTTCGAATTAGAAAAACTTTCACCGAACATGAGAAGCCGCAAAATATAAAGGCTCCTGATGTCGGGAGCGTTACTCGACAGCGAGATGTTGAGCCTTTGTGTCTAAAGAAGTTGGATCAATGTGAGGAAATAAAGATTCTTGAAGAACTTGAGCAGAGGCGACCTGGTTTATGCGAAAAATCACCACGTCAGGCTTTATCCAGGTTTGAAATGATGTCGTGGATTGAAAAACATTCTGAGTGTTTGATGGATGCTGGCGAAAAAGCTGCAGCAGATGCTTTCATGCGGATAGTGATAACTCGATATCGTTTAGGAATGTAAGTTTGTTTTAACGATTATTTTGCAAGAAGTCTTTCATGAAGCTGGTTAAAGTCTCGACACTTTCAATTGGCATAGCGTTGTAGAGACTGACCCTGATCCCTCCCACATTTCGGTGACCTTTTAGGTTTATTAGATCGATGGTCGCCGCTTCCTCGATAAATTGCTTTTCAAGTGTTTCATCGGGAAGATGGAAAATTATATTCATTAGTGATCTGCTTTTAGTTTCTACAGGAGATGAATACCAACCTTCGCTGTTATCTATAACGTCATAGAGAAGACTGGATCGGATGTCAGCACGCTTTTTAAATTCATCCACTCCACCGTTTTTTTCCATCCAGTTAAGAACTTTCCCCATTACATAAATAGAAAACATGGGTGGAGTGTTTCCTAACGAATCGCTTTTGTCGTGAAACTCATAATCTAAGTACGTAGGGAGATCTCTACCATGCTTGTTTAGGGTGTCACGTCGGACGACCACTACAGCAAGACCAGCAGGACCTAGATTCTTTTGAGCACCTCCGTATACAAGGTCAAATTTACTCCAATCGATGTTTCTACTGAGAAAATCTGAGCTCATATCTGCCACCATAGGTACACCCACTTCTGGGAAGCTTTCAAACCTGATACCTCCGATCGTCTCATTGCTAGTGATGTGTAACCATTTGGTGTCTTGTTGGAGATTTATCTCATCGTCATCTGGCGTTGCAGTGAAACCATTGTCTTTTCCGCTCCAAGCTTCATAAATATTCGCAACTCTAGAGGCGTCCTCAATGGCCTTTTGCCCCCAAACTCCAGTATTTACATAACCTGCTTTTTCATCACTAGATAAAAGGTTTATAGCTGTTTGAGCGAATTGAAGGGTTGCTCCTCCTTGTAAGAAAAGTATGGCGAAATCGTCAGGCACTTTAGCTAGTCGCCTGAAAGCGGCTAAGGCATCTTGTTGGATTTTTTGATAAGAAGAACCGCGGTGGCTGTCTTCTATAATTGACATTCCATTCCCAGCAAAATCCAGGAATTCTTCTTGTGTTTCTTCTAATACCTCTAAAGGAAGAGTGCATGGTCCAGCGCTGAAGTTGTGGACTCTGTTCATTCGTTGCTCCTAAATTGGTAAGGGTGGTTTTCTGCTAGCTATTAATTTTATGAATGTTTTATACTTTGGTTCTCTAAGAAAGCTAATTTTCAAATACTAGTTTTCTTAGAGTTATACCGATAGTTGCATCAGTTCTAAGTTCGGATTTTCTGAGCTCATCTATATTAAGGCTATCAGGCTCGCCAATTCCTATGGGGATAATTTCATATGTTGAACGATCCACCCAAGTAGGGATGTAGCCGGCATCAACTACCCCAATTTTTCCATCTGGTAGATCAGAAATACTGAACCATGCAATCATTCCGTCTTGCGTGGATGGCGGGCATTGTGGGCATAGCCGTCTTTCATCACCAGGCTGATTGGACAAAAAGTTCCCCATGCCGGTAAGGGCGAATTTATTAGTGAGCTTAATAACAGGTTGTATAACATGAGCACCATGTCCGACTATCAGATCAATTGAGCTTGAAGAAAGAAGTTCATTGATTATTTTCTCTTGTGAGTCAGAAATTTCTGAAAGATAAGCCTCTCCCCAGTGAAGACTGGCAATTACAAATTCTGCGCCGTTCTCGACTGCAGAGTCAGCATCGTCAAGAATTTTTTCTACTTCTAGATGGTTGACTAGCCATGATGGATCTAGGGGAAGAGTTGCCCCGCCGCAGCTTCCAGTAATGTCGCAGTTCATTAAGTCTGTATAGGAAAGATGAGCAACAGAAATCCCACCTGGGCTGAACCAAGAGGGGTTTGAATCTTCAAGTTTTGTTGCTCCTCCAGTCGTTTCTACTCCAGCATTCCCTAGCTGGCTTATTGTTGCCTGGATTCCTTCAATGCCATTATCAAGAAGATGGTTAGAAGCAATTGAACAGCCGTCGTAGCCAGCCCTATTGATAGCATCTGCGAGTTCATAGGGAACTTGAAATGTTGGGTAATAATTTAGAGAGCTATTGTCTGGCGATAATGGTGTTTCTAAATGGCAGATAGCAAGATCAGCACCAAGGATTATCGGGGCTACTTTCTTAAACATCGGGGAAAAGTCGAATCCCGTTACCCCATAAGAGTCAGCTGAATCCGCTACGTATTCGTGTATCAATAATTCCCCAGTTGCGACAAAAGTAAAAGTTCGAGGATTTTTAGTGTTCTCAAGGATTGAAGAAGTGGCTATTTGAACTTCGTTGGTGATGACTGTCTGTTCATCCTGTATTTCATTATTAACTAAAGTTGAATCTTGAAGTTCGTTAGTTGTGTCGTCTGAATCTTTGTCGATAATTGAGATAACGAAAAATGTTATGAACGCGAGAATGGCAATCTGGGTGATTCTCCACGCAACTTGTCTCTCACGTTCTTGTATGGCTTCGCTCATAAAATATCTCGTAGAATAGGAACTCCAGATTGAACATTGTTGTTTTTGTTGTTGCTTCTAGCTAGTTGTCCGCTAACCATTACATTAACTATTCCAATTGATTCCTGAGCGGGGTTACTTGCATCAGCACGATCAGAAATATTTTTAGGATCGAACATAGTTATATCTGCAACTGCACCAGGTTGAATACGTCCACGAAGTCTCATGGATGAGCTTGACTGTTCAAGCAGTCGAGCAGGCAGAATCGTGATTTTAGCCAAAGCGTCAGAAAGAGAGAGCACTTTTTGCTCTCGAACATAGTTGCTTAACAAGCGACTGAAGCAACCTGCAGAACGTGGATGGTTGTTGTGAGGTTTTTCAAGAATCGAATCTGAACCAATTAGAACCCATGGAGACGACAGTGCCTCTGTTATATCCTCTTCGTCCATGGCATAAGCTGCAATTAATTTATTTTCACTTCTAGCAATAGAAAATGTTTCTTCAGTCATACGATCTGGTTTTCCAACTTCTTGAAGATCTCCGAATGAGATATCGAATTTTTCTTGAAAATTGTCAAAACGTGCACTTCCGCCATAAGTAGCCCAAAATGTGTACGGGTAAATGCACGCAGTAATAGATAGGCCTTCGTCTCGAGCTTTTTGTATCTGATCTATAGCTTCCCTCATCCTCCCGGTGCCGCCTGTTGAATTAAGGTGTTCTATGTGGATAGAGCAACCTGTCTCTTTAGCCACTTCTAGAGCTTCATTAATAGCATCTTCTTGAGAGCCAAAAGCCTTGTCGTAAGAATGGCGAAGGTGAAGACATAAAGGAACGTTGTATTTCGTTGCTAAGTGTCCATGATCTATAATCTCTGATTTTTGAAGATCCACTGTGTATTCCGGTTGTTGATGGATTCCTATTGCTCCTGCTTCAAGGTCCCTCTCTGCAAGTTCAAGAAGATTTCTTCTTTGGTTTTCAGTGGTTCTCTGAATTCCAACTCCAAGAATTTTTCGATGCTGATAGTGGTCCACCGCTCCGCCGTAATTGACAGGTGGATTATGAGATTTAGTATTCTCTAGAAATTTTTCCATCGGATTGTCTATTCCATGCATGCATAAGTTCGCAGTAACTCCATCAGCAATTTTGTACCATTCGCCGTATCCGTTAGTCGGGTAAGAAAGCACATCAATGAAACCAGGAGCAACTACTAATCCTGTTGCATCAATTTCTGAATTTCCGTTTAAAGGTGTATCACTTATAAGCCTTATGGAATCTCCATTTATACCAATATTTGCGATCTCATCAAAGCCACTGTCTGGGTCTATAACTCTCCCTCCAGAAATTACGGTTTCAAAAACTGTTTCAATCTCATCTCTCATCTCTTCATTGCTCAAAGAAGTAGATACATCAGGCAGGCTTGTAGAGGTGGTAGTCGAATTAAGTGAAATTTTTTCTAAAGAAGGTTTTTGAGTTCCTTCAGTTGACTTCCCAGGAAGTTTTCGCAACAATGCCGAAGCGGCTACCCCAAAACCGAGAGTGACGATAAACCCTCTTCTCCCGATCTTCTTAGAAGGGTCTTCGTTCTCAGAGTCACCACTTGCTTGTTTATCGTTCATACAACTGACGTTAGTTGAGCATGATGTTTTAGATAGGACAAGTAAGGAAAATCTATGTGTGACCTAGCTGAACGCGTCAAAGTGGGTAATTTATAAATTATGAACAAATTGTTTACGGTTTATTAATGAAACGCTTTCAACCTCTAATGAAACGCTTTCAACCTCATATTTTCTTCTCAGTGCTGATATTGAGTATTTCAGTTTTAATCACTGTTCTAGTTACCAATGGAAAAGAAGCGACGCCTATGAGTGTTTCTGCCAGAGACATAAAAGTTGTGGAACCTGTTCTTAAAGTAAAAGTTAATGTAAAGAATTCGATTGATTCATACAGAGGTTTAGGGGCATGGGTTGATTCTTTTGACGCAGATCCCAATTATCTTCGAGGTTCTGCCACGGTTTTCCCATCAGATGTTATTGAAATGTCAGATAATAAAGTTAGAACACTGTTTCTTCAAAGTTCCCGAAGCAAGGACCGCTCAGGTGGCTTGATTTCTGACCCTTGGTATCTCGCAGAGTTTCTTTTAAATGCACACGCAAACAATATGGATGTTGTTGCCTGGTACTTGCCGAAATGGAATGCTGCTGATGGCGAAGATTTGGATCGGTTACTTGCCCTAGCAGATTTCGAAGTTCTTGGTCACAAGTTTGATGGACTGGCAGTGGATATTGAATGGAATGATGATGGTCTTGAACATCAAGAACGTAGTTCCAGATTGGTTGAACTTTCTAAAAATCTTAGACGAAACCTAGGAGACAGAGTGTTGGGGGCGATCGTCATGCCCCCTGTAGTGACTGATGTAATAAATTCAAATTTTTGGCCCGAGTTTCCCTGGGCTGAATTGCAAAACCTGTATGACGTTTGGCTTTCGATGAACTATTGGTCATTTCGAACAGAAGAACATGCAGATCCTGAATATTACAACAGTGAAAATATTAAACTACTGAGAAGGAACCTACAAAATACAGACGTTCCAGTGCACGCCATAGGGGGAGTAGGGCTTGCAGATGGTACAGCTTTACCCGATCCGGGTGAGCCCTTAGCCACTATTAATGACCTTGATGGATTTGTGTCATCATTAACTGTTTCTGATGCAGTTGGTGGGTCAATATATGATTGGGCTACCACCGGACCGATATCTCGAAAACAACTTGCTGAAAATTTTGCATTTATTTACCCCGATTTATATAAAGAAGAATAGATTTAAGCCTTTCAAATCAAGCTTTTTGGATTAATTATTATTAATTGCTGAACCTCTAGTGTTCTATCTCTTCCAGTCCTTTACGATGGTATGTCCTAATGACTTAAGCGAATTGGTCGTTATTGCGGAAAAGATAACTTACTAGGGGGGCTAGTGGCTAGTTACGGAAATGCAACTACGACATCTTCCTTTGGGTCTGGTCGACGTGAGAATCATGACTCAACAACTTTTTACAGTCGCTTTATAGCACCTTTTATCTCAACCGATGAGACCGTAAATGAAGTAACTGGACTTGGGGACGGTTGCATGCATGGAGATTCCCGTAATATGCACCATATTCCGGATTCTTCTGTTGCGCTCATAGTGACTTCACCACCATATTTCGTGGGTAAAGAATATGAAATTGCAGTTACGGGAGAAAATGCAACAGGGATACCAGAGTCCTATTTGGAATATTTGGAAATGCTGTATGACGTTTTTTCCGAATGTGTGAGAGTTCTTGAACCAGGTGGAAGGATTGCAGTAAATGTAGCAAACCTAGGAAGACGACCTTATAGAAGCCTTTCAAGCGATATTATCCGAATTCTGCAAGATGAACTTGGTTTGCTACTCCGAGGAGAAGTGGTCTGGCAGAAAGCTGAAGGAGCCACAGGTTCGGTTGCATGGGGGTCATTTCGTAGCGCGTCAAATCCTGTTCTGCGCGATGTAACCGAAAGGGTCGTCATAGCGAGCAAGGGTAGATTCGATCGTGCACGAAACGTTAAACGGCGTTTAAAAGAAAATCTTCCACATGAAAATACTGTTACAACAGATGAATTCATGGAGGCTACTTTAGATCTTTGGAGGATAGATGCTGAACAAGCTACAAGGGTGGGACATCCTGCCCCATTCCCCGTCGAACTTCCTAGAAGATTGATAGATCTTTACTCTTTTAAAGATGATCTTATCCTTGACCCGTTTCTTGGTTCAGGGTCGACATTAGTTGCAGCTTTGAGAGCTGGAAGAAGAGGCGTCGGTTATGACATAGACAGTGAATACATCGAGCTAGCACGTGAAAGACTTGAGGTAGAAAAAAAACGTTTAGAGGAAAGTCAAAACTATTGGAAAAGAAGAGATTTGATTGGATCTTCAGTTCAGCAACGCAACTTATTTGAAGAAATGGCAGCTCGAGATGAAAGTCTTACTAGAGCTACTGAAAGTGGAAAGAAAGCTTCTGATATAGCTCAGGAGCACCTAACAGAAGCTGGTTTCGAAATAGTCAAAACTAAAGTTAATAGGCGCGATTTGGGTATTCAGTTTCCATTTTCCGCTACAGATATGAAAGATGGTCGACTCTGGTATGTGGAAGTTTCAGGTTCATTTACCAGCACTAGAGCAGGAATGCGTAGGCCAGAAACACTTTGGAAAACTATAGGACGAGCACATGTTCTATCAAGTGCGGATAACGAGAACGGAAAACAGAGACTTATTGTACTCACTCCACAACTTCCGAAATTAAAGAGTGAAGGCGATCGGGCTTTGAGGGCAGTATGTGGTTCAGGAATTTTCGATGTGATAGAGATGTTCAACGCAGATGCTCAGGAAAGACTTAGCTACTACGCACGGACTTCACCTGATCGTCCACTCCCAGGCTTTTGGACAGAAGAAGAAATAGAGAAAAACTTTCTTTAAGTTCATTTATTAGTGAAGCTAACCTCAAAAATCTTGGGCCAAAGTTTACCTGTGATCAGAAAATTCTCGCTGTTCGGTATTCGAGCTATACCGTTCAGAACAGCACCATTCGGTAAGATCTCTCTGTCCAAAGGGAGATTAGAGACTTCTAAAACGTCTTTTACATTGCCGGTAGAGACATCAATTCCAACTATTCGATCTGCTTGCCAAATGTTCGCCCAAATAGTTTGACCATCACATTCAAGTTCATTTAATTTTTCAACCTTCAAACCATCTAAAGTTACGTTAATCGAATCAATCACTTCAAAGGTTTCGGGGCTTCTGAAATATAACGAGTCAGATCCATTTGACATAGCGAGTCGCCCATCATCTAGAAGACATATGCCCCAACCCTGTCCTTCGTACTCCCAATAATCAATAAGTTTTAGAGGGGTTGATTCCCAAATAAGCGCTTTGCCTGTTTTCCATGTCAATTGAAGAATACGATTTTCATCTAAAAATGTTAAACCCTCTCCAAACAGATCTTCGTTCAGCATCACAGAATCAAGAGTTGATCCAGATTCAAGATCGATTTCTCTTATACTCGATTTCCCATAGAGTCCAGTACTCTCAAATAAACGCTCACCGAAAAATTCGAGACCTTGTGTGAAAGCATTTGAATCATGAGGGTATTCCGCGACTACGCGGGGTACAGAGTATGTGATGCTCCTCACCTCCACTTCTTTGCCACTGCAAGCAGATAGTAAAGATAGAAAAACTATAGAAAATATAAAGAAAAACAAACGATTACTAAATTTCAATTTTTTCTTTCATTAATTGATACTTTTTATCTTTGTACGCACATATTCCCGATGCAAATCAAACTCATTTGAGGTGGAGATTGTCGAGTCATAACAATATAGGAGATGCCCCTTCAGAAGGAAAGATTATTTCAGATGGGCTCGAAATAGCATATTTGGATTGGCAGGGAACCGGTGAAGCCTGTAGCAACTTGCTCGTGTTGCATCCAAACGGCTTCTGTGCAGGAATGTTCGACCCTATAGCTGGCTTACTCCGTGAAAATTATCGAGTCATTGGAGTTGACTTGAGAGGTCACGGAGCAAGCGAAGAGGTGGTGAACGAAGCCGACCTAGGAAATGATTTGATGGCATCAGATGTTTTGAAAGTCTTAGATTCATTAAGAATAGATACTTTCTCAATTCTAGGCATCTCCCTAGGTGGTGCAATAGCAATTGAAGTAGCTGCAATGGCTCCTGAAAAAGTCCAAGTTCTAATGTTATGTGAAGCAATTGCAATGAATTTTGACTCCAGAAAAGAAAGGGCGGAGTTTTTAGAGGAAAAAGAACATCCATTGGCAGTTGGCGCTCGTAGGCGCAGAGCTGTCTGGTCGGGTCGGGAAGAAGTTCAGCAGTCTTACGGATCCAGAAAGCCTTTAGAAGCGCTAGAACCTGCGGTATTAAAAGCTTATGTTAAATGGGGATTTGTCGATAGAGATGATGGTCAAGTTGAATTGGCATGCAATCCTGAAACTGAGGCAACAATTTTTGGATCACGAGAAAGGTACGGCCCACTTAGTACTTTTGAACGCTTAAGAGACATCAAAGCTGAGACCCATATTCTGGCAGGCACACAGACAGATTTGGGTAAAGTTTGGTTCGAGCAGCAAGCCAAAGAAATTGATACTGAAGTCAACTGGATTGAAGGAGGTCATTTCTTCTTTTTTGAAGATATTGAACGCTCTTTGTCATTGATTCGAGAATACATAGGGTAGAGGTAGGCCAATTTGTCTAACCTTTAAGTAATACCCAGGAGGAAAAGTGTCTGAAACAGTTGATCCAGTAGAGCTATCGAACCGAATCATTGATACTGGAAATCCCGAGCCCCCACATAACAGGGTGTTAGATGAACTGGTTGAAGTTGAAAATGAAGTAGCGGTAGTTGAATCTTTTTCTCATTGCTGGGCTGTTAAAACTGAAGAAGGCTTGGTTTGTGTAGATGCAAGTGGTACTGGTTCAGGCAAAAATGTTGTTGAAGCTATAAGGGGTTGGTCTAAAGATCCGATTCACTCCCTTGTATACACTCATGGTCATCTTGATCATGTTGGTGGAAGTGGAGCTTTCATAGAGGATGCCGAAGCACGGTCAGAGAAAAAACCCGTAGTCATTGCTCATGAAGCCGTTTTGGATCGGTTTGATCGATACCGTCGCACAAGTGACTGGAATAGCTTTATTAATAAGAGGCAATTTGGGGGTATAACACCTAGAGCAGAGGTAGGCACTACGAGGATTGGCATTGGAGGATTCGGGTCAGCGTTTCTTCCTGATAGTGTCGCAGATCCAGAGGTCACCTACAGGGAAAGTTATCTGCTTGAGGTCGGTGGTAAAAGCCTTGAATTAAATCACGGACGTGGCGAGACTGATGATCACACCTGGGTGTGGGATGAGAAAAACAAAACTGTTTTTGCAGGGGATTTCGTTATTTGGACCTTCCCAAATGCGGGCAATCCTCAAAAAGTGCAGCGCTATGCTCTTGAATGGGCTCAAGCATTGAGAGACATGCTTGCTAGGGGAGCTGAAAAAGTTTATCCAGCTCATGGACTTCCAATAGTTGGTCGCAAGCGAGTTGAGACCGTATTGGGTGACATGGCAGAAGCTTTAGAGCATTTGACAGACTCCACACTTGAGTTGATGAATGCAGGGGCAAGATTAGATGAAATAATTCATGAAGTTTCTGTGCCTGATCACTTATCCGACAAGCCATGGTTGGCACCACTTTATGATGAACCTGAGTTTGTAGTAAGAAACATTTACCGCCTTTATGGCGGATGGTGGGATGGTGACCCGTCAAGACTGAAGCCTGCTCCTGACTCGCTCTTGGCTAAAGAAATGGTTTCTCTATTAGGTTCTATCGAGGTGCTTGTTGACCGTGCTGATGAGCTTGCCGAGAAGGGAGAACTTCGTCTCGCCTGTCATCTAGTGGAGATAGCTGTTCAATCTGAGCCATCTCACGAAGGGGCTCAGAGGGCAAGGGCGCGTATTTACTGGCAGAGGCGATCAGCAGAACGTTCATTGATGTCTAAAGGGATTTTTGCAGCTGCAGCAAGAGAGTCAGAGGCAACATATGGGGAAAGAACTCCGAGAATGAAAATGCGTGATGCAGTAAGAAAGAGTATGCAATAGTTAGGGCTTAACGCCTAAACCTGCAGATGGTCCTAAGATCATATTTCCATTGTTAATTGGAATGGATTTTGCCAAGTCCTTTGTGAGTAAAGAAGAGGTGCCTAATCCAGGTGCTGGGTTTAACAAATTATAGGCAGACGCTAAATGAGCTGAAGCTGCTACACCGATAGCTCCGTCTAAGAGAGAAGTGATGACTACTTTCAAACCTAGATTTTCTGCTTTGTGAATTAGTAGTGAAGCAGAGTTGATACCACCAATTGCGGAGGGTTTAACTATCATGATGTCTGCAATTTCATTTGTCGCTATTAGTTCAATATTTTCTAGTTCTTGCAATGACTCGTCAATTGCTATTTTTTGACTGACGTTCTTTCTTACAGTTGCGAGGTTTTCAAGTCCTTTTGTTGGTTCTTCAATAAATTCGATTGAAAAAGGAGCAAGTTCACCCAGGATGTCAATTGCCTGATTTGTTTCCCATCCGCCATTTGCGTCAATTCTTATTTTGGTTTTTTGATCCACAGTCTCTCTAACAGCTTTTAATCTTTCAAAATCGAGTTTCGTCTCTAAGGCGCCTACTTTTATTTTCAAAGTTTCATAACCGGTGTCAGTAGCTTTTTCAGCATTTGATGAAACTTCTTGAGGTGTCTCACCCAGTATTAGTTTCGAAACAGGAAATTCTTTTGGGCTCTTAGCGGTAATGAGTTCATGAAGCGGAAGATCAGAATTTTTGGCATTTAAATCCAAGAATGCACAATCCACAGCAGCTTTTGCAGTCAAAGATGCTGTGAGTAAGTCGTCGTTTCTGGTTTTGTTCCATTCTGAAAGGACTTCTTCAGCGTCTTCAATCTTTTCATTTGTGAAACCTGCAAGTGGTGAAGATTCTCCGAATCCCCAATTTCCATTTTCATCCTTGAGGCTGAGGAGGATCACTGGACGTTCGGTAATTTTCCCATGAGAAGTTAAAATCGGGTCTTTGTAGCGGAGAACATGCTTCTCAATTCTCACTTCACTTATCTTCACTTTTATGTAACCTCTTCTAGAAACGTTTCTATCGCTTCAATTGTGAAATCAGAGTTTTCTAGATGGCAAGCGTGGCCAGCTTCTGGGACTACACAAATTTCCGACTTATTGATTCCACTATTTAAACGAACTGCAAGAGATCTAAATTTGAAATCTTCCTCTCCTGCTAATATCAAAGTTGGAGAGGTGATTTCGCCTAGTCTTCTCCACAGAGAGGGTTGGCTTCCAGTTCCAGAGCCTCTCAGACTAGCTGCTAAGCCTTGAGGGCTATTTTTTAGTTTTTGCTTTCTAGATATATCTAAGGTCGTTGGATCAATTCTTATTTGAGATTCAAAGAGGGGTTGATTCATCCAGTATTCGACAAACCATTCGATTCCTTTTTCTAGAATCTCATCCGCTAGACGATCATCAGATCTGCGTCTAGCAGTTCTTTGGTTTTCATCGGCTATACCGGCTGTAGCTCCTATTAAGATCGTATTTTTTATTCTGTTTGGGTACATGATTGCTAGTCCGAGGGCTAAACGACCTCCCATTGAATAGCCGAGGACGTTGAATTCTTGCTGATCATGAAATTCCATTACGTCTATTAGCGCAGCTAGAGTGTCTTCGAAATTAAACAAATGAGGTTGTAGGTCTTTTGCATTGTTCCCATGCCCTGGAAGATCTACAGAAATAACAGAGCAGATTTCACTAAGGGGTTTGGAAATTAATGACATTGCAGAGCAGTCTCCAGTAAATCCATGGAGTGTAAGTAGAGGAACTCCCTTTCCTTTTATTTCGCTGGACAGAATTGGGGTTGTGTTCATTTCAATACTTCGTTTACTTTTTCAGAGGCTTTTTTGTGGAGTGCGACGTTTGACTTAGTGTCGACGATTACATGTATCACGCTTACCCCGTCTACCTTGATCGACTTGTTGAGAGCTATTGAAAACTCTTCGACGTTAGTGGGCTTGAAGAGTTTTGCGTCGATGATTGCGGCAACAGTATCTATATCAAGGTCATGCGGAGTGTGGAAAAGTTTTTGAAAGTCAACTCCTTCAGTTTCTGCTACTGGAAGGAAAGAAAAAATACCCCCACCATTATTATCGACAATGACGATGGTCAAATTTGTTCCGAGTCTTCGCAGAGCGGAAAATCCTGACAGGTCGTGAAGGAATGCGATATCACCAGTGAATAAAATTGTAGGAACCCCTGACAATCCTTTTGAAATTCCAGCAGCGGTGGACACGATTCCGTCAATTCCGTTTGCACCTCTGTTGGCACAAACTCTCAAGTATTTTAATGACGAGGGTAGGAAAGCATCTAAGTCACGTATCGGCATGGAGTTTGAAACAAATATGCAGCTTTCTTCAGGGAGTTCTTCTTCTAGACACTGTGCTACTACTGCTTCATCGAAAGTTGAATTATTAACAAGTTCCCGAACAGTTTGTGCAGAAATTATTTCAGCGTTCCTCCATGACTTGTTCCAGTCGGTTTGTTTCTTTTTTTCAGCAAGTTGAGTAAGACCTTTGGTCAGAGTGTTTGGAGAAACAGCAATTTTATGTGTTGCGACATTTTCTGGGTCTGGAAAGAATCCGAGTTCGTCAGTGCAAATTATGTTCTCACAGCCGACTTGGTTTAAAAACAGTTTGTAACCTTTACTTGTTGGCATTCTGCCCATCTGGATAATGACATCCGGTTTGTGTTCTTTAACCCAAGCACTCCTAAAGATGTGTTCACCTGTAGAAATCAAAGCACAGTTTTTGACGTGTGGGCCGTTACGCATACTTGAAGCTGGGTCAGCGATTACAGGCCACCCAGTAATGTTGCTTAATTCGGATATCTGATTGCTTGTTGAGTGCCTAGTTTCCATAGGGCCGACGACAATCAAGCCTTTTTCAAGCTTTAGAAACTTTTCTAACTCTGAAATGTCAGTTTCTTGAGAAATTTCTAAATGGTTATCCACTTTAAATGGTGAGAAAGGAACACCAGAAGGTTCTAATGGTTCGCGCAAAGGGCAATTGATATGAACTGGCCCTGGGAAAGGTTTTGAACTTTGCTTCAGGGCATTAGCAGCCAAGGTGATTGCGTTCTCTGGGGTTGACTCATTTGGAACAGCACTTTGGAAAAAACCTCTCACATGAGTCCCGAAAAGTTCTACCTGGTCAATTGTTTGCGGGGCTCCTCTATTTTGAAGTTCAGGTGGTCGATCCGCAGATATCACTATTAAGCGAAGCCCAGAGTGGAAAGCTTCCACTACGGCGGGATGATAATTGACAGCTGCTGTTCCGGAAGTGCAAATGAGAATAACTGGTTTGCAAGTTGATTTAGCTAAACCAAGTGCAAAATAGCTTCCTGCTCTTTCGTCTAGATGTATAGAAGTCTCCAAATTTTCAGTCGAATCAGCGGCAATTGATAATGGGGTTGATCTGGAACCAGGTGATATTGCCACATGTTCCACTCCACTAGAGGCAAATTGATGAAAAAGTGAAAGGCACCAGTTGTAAGAAGTTTCAGACATGATTCACTTGCCATTTCCATTGTCGCGAAGTGCAATTATGTGATCAAGCATCGCTTTGAGCTTCATGTCTGTTTCGATAAGTTCACGTTCGGGATCTGACCCGTCTACGACGCCGGCTCCGGCGAAAAGAGTAGATCCTTTTTCATTTATCAAACCGGATCTCAATGCAACACGGAATTCACCGGATCCTGAGATGTCTAACCATCCAATCGGTCCTGCGAACCATCCTCTATCAAAGCTTTCATATTTTAACCTCAGCTCATTTGCTCGTTTGAGTGGATGTCCGCTCACTGCTGGTGTCGGGTGTAGAGCGTCGATGGCTTCAAAGAGGCTTATTTCTGAACTTAGTTGTGAGTGAATCGGGGTATAAAGGTGCTGAATTCCATTTAATTTTAAGACCGTTGTTTCTTGTGTCATTTCGGGTTGTAAACCCATAGAAGTAAGTCTTCTAAGTATTTCTTGAACGACTAACAAGTGTTCATTTTGTTCCTTAGGACTCGTTAGTAGTCCCTGACTCAAAGCGCTATCAAGAGCTTTATCTGTTGCTCTTGGAGCGGAACCTGCAAGAGCAGCAGTATAGATTTTTCCGTCTGCTGTTGAAGCAAGCCTTTCGGGAGTGGATCCGACAAAGGCATTGCCATTTTTATAGATGCAGAAAGTTGCACAAGCAGGGTAAGAGTCTCTTAGAGAGGCAATTAGGTTTAAAAGGTCAGGTTTTTCCTCTATGAAAAGAGATCTGCAGGGCACAGCTTTCTCAAGGTCACCATTTTCTATTTCCTTTAGAGCGGTGAATACTAGCTTCTTGTAATGGTCGCGGTCCTTTTCGTTCGCAGTTTTTTTAGGATCTGTATTAGTTGGTTGAGTTGGAGTCGGGGCGGGCAAGTTGGGCATCTCTTCCAAAGAGGTATTAGTGGTAGTGAGCCAAGCGTCCTCTCCGTTTCGAAGTATCTGAATTCTCGGGAAGACCAATTTACTATTTCCTAAGAATCCCCAGTCATCGTTTTGGTCGGTTCCGTCGAATGAGAAGCCAGATGCGAAACGAGGTGGTGGGGCATCAGAGGGTGATTCCCAGTCAATTAGATCCACGATTTCTTTGAAACTTCTATTCGCCTCGCTGAATCTTGTCGAGCCTTTAAAAGTGCTTGAACTTATTTCACCGATTCCTATCCATGAGGTTTCTTCTTCTGGAATTTCCCAAAACCAACAAACTTCATCTGAAGGTTTGTTTGGGAACCAAGAGAGAGGGTCTTTGGCATGTCCAGATGGGATGCGAACAGTTTTAACAGATAAGCGAGCAATAGGTTCAGTTTGGTTGCTTAACGCCATTCGCAGCTCACCACCAGATTTTCAGGATCGGAAGCAAGAAGTGCATTAGACAGAACTGTTTTATTGTGTCCGTCGATCCTCTCCAGGGAACGACTCACCAAACTTTTATGAAAATGTTGAGCTACCAGACGAATGACAGAGGGGAGTAGGTCTTTCATAATAAGCGCAAGATCTTTCTCAGATGAAACTTCAGTTCCTTCTTTAATGTGTTCTTCAAAGAGGCTGATAGCCCTATCTACCACCTCGGTTACATTTGACGAGTGGTACTGAGCTAGAGAAACAAGTTCTTCTAAAGGAACTCCAGCATTAGCTATCGCTATTCCAGCTTCGACCATACTTACGGAACTTTCATCAAAACGTGGTTCTTCATCATCGAAGAGAGGCTGTAAGAGGCCATTGTCGCATAAAAGAGCAACAAGACTTTCAGGCACAGATGCTTTTTCAGCCACTTCAGCTCTACTTAGACTTCTAGATTTTGTATCTTCAGCTATTAGATGTTTTAAGTCATCTGAAGTGGCTCCGTCTAATGTTTCTTCTTTTAAGAGGGAGATTTGATGCAAAGAAAAACCTTCAAAAGCTAGTTTTTTTATCTCTTCCAGACGAGAAAAATGTTTTTCACTATAAATAGCTCTTCGACCATTTTTACGGGGCGGTGAGATCAAACCTAACCCTTGGTAATAGCGAATTGTGTCGACACTAAGTTCAGCTTTTAAAGCTAAGTCTTCAACGCTGTAGGAGGTTTCTGAGTTCATTTAATCACCATACAAATTATATGAGTAATTACTCTTAGAGTAATAACTCGTAATAAATTTCTTAATAAATGACGATAATGTTAGACATACGGGAGAAATTAATGTCTCAAACTGATCCAGTCGATTACATACAACGCACCAGAGAGCAATACGCACGTCTCGGCTACGACGATTACAGATGGGCAGAAAAAAAAGAATCACCGCCCTGGACTCCTATTGGTAAGCCAGTTTCAGAATTAAATGTTGCCTTAGTTGCATCCGGAGGCGCATATACAAAAGGACAGGTCGCTTTTCACTGGGAAGACGACACCGGCATCCGTCTTATCCCCTCTGCGGAACCTGCAAGTGACGTTCGGGTAACTCACTTTGCCTATGACTTAGAACCAGCACGAGAGGATCCAAATATAGTTTTCCCTACGGACAGACTTAATGAACTAGCAGCTGAAAAAACTATAGGCAGTTTGGCTACTAGCTCTGTCGCTTGCATGGGAGGAATCTATTCAAACAGACGCGCTGAAGAGGAATTGGCACCTCTGATTCTTGAATCAATTTCTAATATGCGAGGTAAGCCTGTTGATTTAGTATTGCTGGTTCCCGTTTGACCTGTTTGTCACCAGACCGTGGGTCTGGTAGCACGGGTTTTAGAAAAAGCAGGATTTCCGACAATCTGTTTAACAGCCGCAAGAAGCATAACTGAATCTGTGAATCCCCCTCGTGCAGCTTTTGTTGATATGCCTTTGGGTTATACGGCAGGACGCCCACATGAACCAGAGTTTCAAAGAGATTTATTGCGCCAAGTTTTCAAGGCGGCAGAAAGTATAGATTCTCCCGGTTCCATAGTTGATCTGGATGTGACTTGGTCAGACGATCCTTCTTGGAAAGATAAAGCAACAAGTGGTTTAAACAACGGGGTTAATTCTGTAGAGGGAGACAGCAGACAACCGCGCGTAAACGAACCCCAGTACCAATACGAAGAAGATAGAGTCGCAGCAGAAAGTTAGTTTCAAAATAAGAGGAGCATCTATGCCACTTGACCCAGTAATTCAGGAAATAATTAAATCTCTTCCACCGAATGATTTCGAAACGCTTACTCCGGAGGAATTCAGAATTGGAAACGGAGATTATTCTGAAGGCGGTGGTGAAGATGTAGATGAAATTGAAGACATAAATTTATCTACAGCCAATGGACAAGATATGGCAATCCGTATCTATCGACCCGAAGGGGTAGAGGCTGAGTCGCCTGTGGTGGTTTTCTTCCATGGAGGCGGCTGGGTAGTAGGAAATATCAATAGCCATGATGGTCAATGTAGAGGTTTGGCAAATAGCTCTGGTCTCACCGTAATTGCGGTTGACTATCGGAAAGCTCCTGAGCATCCTTTCCCTGCACCTCCAGAGGACTGTTACTCGGCTGTTTGTCAAATCGTTGAAAGATCGGAAGAATTCAGAATTGACTCCGAACGTCTTGCAGTAGCAGGTGATAGTGCAGGAGCAAATCTAGCGACCGTTGTTTGCCAAATGAGCAGAGATCGAAATGGGCCAGAAATAAAGCATCAAATGCTTTTTTACGGCTGTTTTGATATCGATCCAGATAGATGGCTATCACATACAGAGAATGGTGAAGGTTACATTTTGGATCGAGAGATGATCAGATGGTTCTACAGAAATTATGTTGGATCAGAGAAGTTTGTAGATGACTCTTACGCAAGCCCTATTCGAGCACAAGACCTTTCTGGTCTACCTCCGGCGCAGGTTATAACTGCAGAGTTCGATCCTCTTCGCGATGAGGGTGAAGCGTACGCAGAAGCTTTAAGTAAAGCCGGTGTTGAAACCTATTATGAATGCGTTCCATCACTTCCTCACGCTTTTTTAGTTTTCTTTGAGATGGTGCCTGCAGCAAGAGAAGTCATGGTTGCAGCATGTGAAAGACTGGCTAGTGCTCTTTAATTTTTTAAGGTTTTGAACCGTCTATTACAACACCTGAAGTGTGCATCGATTCTATTTCTTCATCGCTCAGACCAATTTCTCTGAGTATTTCTGCAGTATGTTCACCCAATTTGGGAGCTAAGGATCTTGGAGCAGCTGGGGATCCATGAAAATCTACTGGCGTCGAGATCATTAGTGTTCCTGTAGAACCGTCTGGAACATCAAGTAATGCACCCGATTCGCTAAAAGTCTGATCGGCTAACAGGTCATCTGGTGTATTAACAGGAGCCCAAAAAAGGTCTGGTTCAGAGCTAAAAATTTCACTCCATTCTTCTAGAGTACGTGTTGCAAAAATTTCATCGAGCTTACCTATAAGTTCCTTAGCGTTTTTAGCGCGTGCAGCAGGATCTGAAAATCTTTCGTCTTCTATCCATTCGGGATGTCCTACTGCCCTTGCTAGTGGTGGCCAATGTCGAAAAGGTTCAATTCCCACGAGCCAAAATCGCTTGCCACATGAAGCTTTGTAGTTGTTCATGGCTGGATTTCCCATGCCTTCACGAGAGCCAAGAGCGATTGTTCGACCCCACATTAGAAGAGCATTTAAGTCAAAGCTGATGGTATAAGCGCCCTGTCGGATGAGAGATGTTTCGACTAGTTGACCTTTAGAAGATTTTTCTCTTTCAAAAAGAGCAGCTGATATAGCTGCAGCGGCGGACATAGCTACCGAATGGTCGCCCATCCCACCACGCTGAAAAGGCGGGTCAGAATCTTCTGTGGTTAAGAGGTTCGCTATGCCGGAACGGGCCCAAAAGGCTCCTACATCAAATG
>JASLTU010000023.1:0-19644 GCA_030742755.1 Acidimicrobiales bacterium
CTGGTGGGGCTGAATAAACCCTCTCTTCCATAAACCGCCAGATGCTCAGCAAATCCGCCAGGTTCTCCGAAAACATCTAAAAATTGTCTTTCCTCGATTGAAGTTCCACGGTATTTGACTGCCTCGACTATGACCTCAACCACTGAACGATAAAGACGCCTGACCTCTTGTATCGAAAGAGAATCACTTTGTCGATCGTACCGTAACCCTGCATGGAAAAGAATTTCATCGCTGTAGATGTCTCCTACTCCCACAACTACTGATTCATCACACAAAAGAGATTTCAAGTCGATCGATTCTCCTTCGCGTAGCACACGCTTTGCGAATTCAGTCCATGGTTCTGGCTCCACTGCTGGATCCATTCCCATAAGTTTGAACTCTGGAAATTTCTCTTCGACAAATTCCGGATCTTCTAGATCCACTAATGAAAATACACTGACTTTCGAACTCTCTTCTGGGTCTACGAGTCTTAACTGACCTCCTACCGTAAAGGTGATCTTCAAAACGGTGTCTTTATCAATTGCATCTTTCGTGGTGTGTCTTCGTAGAGACGCTCCGACTCCTAGCTTTATAAAGAGAAGTTTTTTCTTGTCTAATTCAGTCATTAAATAAAGGCCTTTTCGCTCTACTAGACCCAATTTTGTACCAACTAGTTCTGAGTTGAAGACCTTCTTGTTTTTGGAACCTTCAATGACGGCAGATGAAGAGACATCAACTGCCTTAATTTTTTTTCCTCCTATTTCACGATCAAGATCGCGTCTAATCGTTTCAATCTCTGGGAGCTCTAGAGGGAGATTCAATTCTTTTCCCCTTTCTCTTCAAATTCAAAAAAACTGTATGCCAGACTTGCCACTGCTTGTTCAGCTTTCTTCTTGGAAGTCCCATAAGTTGGACCGAACCTGTGAGTGCCTATCTCAACACTCGCACAAAAGCTTTTTTCATGGTCAGGTCCGTCAGCATCTACGAAATAAATTGGTGCTGGCTCTGATATTTGCATCGTTAACTCTTGTAGTCGGGTTTTATAGTCCGTCAAGCCTGGTTCCAATGCTGTTAAAGCAATTCTTTTAGAAAACAATTTTTCTACTACCAGTTTTGCACTTTCTATTCCTCCATCTAGGAAAACTGCTCCTAGAACCGCTTCAAAGGCGTCTGCGAGAATGGATTCTTTTTGACGTCCCTGTGCTGACTCTTCACCAACACCTAAAGCGACTGCATTGCCGAGATCAATTTCTTGAGCGACTTCACAAAGAGCTTGCGAACTGACCACACCGGCTCTGATTTTCGCTAAATCTCCTTCTGGTTTGTCTGGATAATTTTCAAAAATATTTTTTGCTACCAATAAACCTAAAACTGCATCTCCGAGAAATTCAAGTCTTTCATTCGAATTCCCTTGGTTTTCTGAACACCACGATCTGTGTCTTAATGCATTAGACAAAATCCCAATGTCATTAAATTTGTAGCCGATTCCTTCTTCGAGCTTCAGTCGAGTCTCTTTTTCAAAGACTGGCTGTTTCCCGATTTCCGGATCAGTTGAAACGAGAGACGACATAGTCAACGGCATCTCGAACTGTCCTAAGGTCTTCTAGGTCATCATCATCGATCCTGAAGCCAGAAGAACGTTCGCTTAATTCCTCCTCTAAGGCTTCCACTAGTTCAATTAAAGCAAGAGAATCTGCTCCAAGGTCATCAGCAAAAGAAGCGCCTTCCGCTATACCAGAAGGATCTATTTCTAGAATATCTGCTAAACGTTCTTTGACAAGGTCTAAGACCTCGTCGCGCTCAATTGGAGCGCCTTCCATATGGGTTTCTGCGGGCAAAAGAACTCCTTGCTTTATGGCTGGTGATTTCTCCAGCGTGTACTCATCCTAGCCGAGTGTCAAGTTATAAGTTTGTGAAGCTAAATTTATTGAAATAGATTGAAATTAGCTGAAAGAAGATCTCAGACTTTCGACTATGTTCGCATCATCCATTTCAGCAGCGACTTTTATAGCGTTTTCAATGGCTAAAGCCCCTGAAGAACCATGACTAATAATACAGACACCTTTCACCCCAAGGAGCATTGCTCCCCCATAAGTATCTGGATGAAAAAGTTTAAATAGTTCATCAAGTTCAGGTCCTAAGATTTCCAAAGCCGATGTTGCTTCTGGGCGTGAAGACATTTTTTCCAACATTGTTGAAAAGAATGTCTTCATTGTCCCTTCAATTGTTTTTAAAGCAACATTTCCGGTGAAACCGTCAGTTACTGCCACATCAGCAGCATCAGTAAGTAGATCTCTTCCCTCGATGTTTCCGACAAAAGATCCACCGCTAAAGTCGGCTTTTGAGAAGCTCTCGAAAGACTCTTTGATCAAAGGGCTGCCTTTCCCAGGTTCTTCACCGATTGAAAGTAGAGCTACTCTAGGCTCCTTTATGTCGAGTCTGTGCTGTGCGAAAACTGCACCCATTTGACCGAATTGAAGTAACCATTCTGAACTACATTCAGAATTAGCACCTGAGTCCAATAGGACAGTTGGAGTTCCGCCAGGTGAAGGCAATAACGTAGCAATCGCTGGACGCGCAACGTTTTTTATGCGACCCATTCTCAACAATGCACTAGCCATTGTTGCCCCAGTGTTTCCAGCACTTACCATGGCTGAGGCTGCTCCATCTCTTACTGCTTCTGCTGCTCTTACAAGAGAAGAGTCTTTCATTTGTCGGACACTTGATCCTGGTTCTGCATCCATTTCGATAACTTCTGAAGCAGGCAGAATTGGAATGTCTGTCATTCCTTCCAACACTTCAGGTTTCCCAACTAGCAAGACAGGGATCCCATGGTTATCTATGGCGTTTTGAGCTCCAGCAATTATTTCATGAGGGGCGTTGTCACCGCCCATAGCGTCAACTGCAACAGGAAGCAATTTAATTCCTTTAATCCTTTATTAAACGTTTTGTAAAACCGTGAAAAAGTTCACAATTTTTAATCAACGTCAATAACCTGTCTTCCACCGTACCAACCACAATTTGAGCAAATCCGATGAGGTCTTTTGATGGATCCACAGCGCTCACAAAGACTCCTAGCTGATTGCCCTATAGGCCAAGCTGATGCTCTCCTGCTTCTACCTTTTGCTTTTGAAGTTTTTTTCTTTGGGACAGCCATGACTGCTTTTCCTTGACTTTTGACTTTTTGCTCTACCTTTGGGAGCAAACTTAGGCTAGCGCAACCATGGCTGAACTGATACCAGATTCTGAATTCTATTTAGCTCTTTATCTCGACTATTCCTTCAAACGGTCCAAAACTGCCCATCTTGGATCACCTTTTTTACCATTTTGCAGATTTGTCCCATCTTCGACCACTGGGAACTCCTCCGGTTCTGAACCTTCACAAGAAAGGTCGCATAAAGGCGATAACGGTAAGGCCAAAAGAACGGCGTCTCTTATTAAAGGTTCCAAATCGAGATCGAGATCATTAAAAAAATAAACATCTGCTTTCTCGTTTACTTCAGTTTCTTCATCGTCAAATACTTTTCCTTCTTCAACGAAATTTTCACATACATCTAGTTTCAATTCCCCCTCAACAGGTTCAAGACACCTGCGGCACTCCGCTCTCCATTCTGCAAAAAGCGAACCTTGGGCTTTGATTTTATTCCCGTCAGAAATCAATTCTAGATCAACCTCCACTCTTCCTTCATTAATTTTTGAAAGGCCTATTCTCAAATCAGCAAGGAAAGCAACAAGAGAAATTTCTCTTGGTTTCTCGCCACCTCGTCGAATAGCAGTTAAAGGTATGCAAAGGTTTTCTATTTCAGCACTCACTAGCGGTCATCATCATCTTGGTCAAAAAGAAAAGTTTCCGAATGTGATTCTGAAGGGTTTTGAGCTTCTATTTCTTCTGTTGCCAATTTCTCTTTTTCTCGATCGAGTTCTGTCTCCTGAAGACGAAGCCGGCCTGCGGTAACAGTGTCTTTCGTAGTCGCTAAAATTCTCTCAAAATTACCGAGTTTTTGATCGCAGTATTCTTCAGTCTGTCTTCTCATTCGAATAGTTTCTTCTCGTGCGGCCTCAATCATCTGACGTGCCCTCATCTCAGCACTTCTAACAACTTCAGTTCTTTGGACAAGTCTCTCTGCTCTTGCTCTGGATAATTCAAGAATCTCATCACCTTCGCGTCTTACTTTTGCCAAAAATTCTTCTCGCTCCTTCAAAAGCCACCTCGCTGCCCTTACCTCTTCCGGAAGTCTCGATATGGCTTCGTCTATCATTGCCAAAAGTTCTTCTTGGTTGACCATTGATGATGAAGACAATGGCATAGGTCTAGCTGAAGCCACAAGTTCCCTAATCTGGCGGAAGATAGCTTCCACCTGAGGTGGCCTGTAAGGGTCCGGCGTTGTCGGTGTTGGATCGGGAAAAACTGAGTCGTCCAAAATTAAGACTTTCCTTCTAAGTGCTTTTGCACCAATTCAGGAACCATCTGGGACACATCTCCACCGAGTTTAATAACTTCACGAATAAGTCTTGAAGCTAAAAAGGAACTCCGTGAAGCTGAAGGTAAGAACAAGGTTTGCACACCAGATAAAGCTGTATTCATTTGAGCCATTTGAAGTTCAGATTCAAAATCAGAAACGGCCCTGAGCCCTTTTATGATGAAATCGGCTCCTACCTCTGTTGCTAAATCGACAACTAGTCCATTGAACTTAGTAGTTCGGACGTTTGGAAGGTGTTTGAGGCTCTCTCCTATTAGAAACATTCGTTCTTCTAAGTCAAACAATCCATCACCTTTCGATGGATTCACCAAAGCTGCTACAACCACTTCATCAAAAAGATCAGAAGCTATTTCTGCGAGCTCAACATGTCCGTTGTGTATTGGGTCAAAAGATCCTGGATATAAGACACAAGCCATTTTTAATAAACCCCCTGACAGCTACTGTCAAATCGTCGACTAAAAGCTAATCGCCACATTATTCATTTGGATCGATTATCACTACTACGCTACTCCCATACTGGCGCATGGAGTCAACATGCCACCCAGGACCTGGATCAATTTCTCTATTTGATTCGATAACCACGATTCCGGGCTGTTTTTGAAGGAGTAAATCGAGAAGTTCCGACCAATTCTCAAAGTCATAAGGAGGATCCAAGAGTACCAAATCGAAAGGTTTTGAATTTTTTCGCAACCAATCAACTGAATCCTTTTTAAAAATTTCTGTTTCTTCTTCAAATCCTGATTTTCTCAGATTCTCTTGCACCAGTTTCAAACTTTTAGACGACTTGTCGACAAATGTTGCTTTTTTAGCTCCACGTGAAAGAGCTTCTATACCTAACGCACCTGTACCGGCAAAAAGATCCAGGACTTGCGTTCCTTCTATTGCTGATCGACTGTGTAAAGAGTTAAAAATCGCTTCCTTCGCTCTATCCGAAGTGGGTCTTATCTCTGCACCCTTAGGGGTTGATAGCCGTATCCCTCTGGCTGTTCCGGCTACTACTCTCATGACTGAACTTTCAAAAAATTAAAAAACAAGGCAAATCTTCTTTCCTTATTTAAATAAAGGTTCCCTCCACATTAGTGGAACGATCGGACCGTTCTTCAAGGTGACCTCACCAGTGACTCTAAAGCCATGTTTTTCATAGAGTGCTACATTTTCAAGATTGCTGGACTCTAGATAAGCAGGCATCTCAGCCCTATCACAAGTTTCCGTGATTTCAGCTATGAGAGCAGACGCTAAACCTTTGCCGCGCACTTCAGGGCGTGTGCCCACAAAGGCCAAATACCAATGTTTTGTTTCAGGTTTAGCCTCAAACAGAGGTCCTAGATTTAAAAGACGGTCACTAATCCACTGTTCACCCAGCACGGTTACAGCCGCCGCAATAGCTCCAGAAAAAGAAGAATCGTTTTTGGAGTCTTTTTCAGGTTTCTCCCATAGAGCGGCAGCCGATTTCTCATATCCAGATGGAAGCAACAAAAGGTCAGTTTCCGCCCGAGATGCCAGACGGTTTGCGAAAAAAGCAGAAAGTAATAAAGGTCTGTGCTCTTCGTCTTCGAATAAATACGACAGAACAGGATCTTCCAGAAACGCCTCCGTTAGAGAAGCGGCTGCATCTGGATACTGCTTTGGGTTCGCTACGCAAGTTTGAGGTCTGTCCATTGCATCTTCCTTTCATGACTTGAGAAGATAGTCTGCCTCAGATTCACCTAGAAAAAGGGTCACTTCTTCAGCTAGTTCTTTGATAGAAGCAAGATCTTGCTCCGAGATAATTTCTGAGGCTTCCTTTCTGGCTATTTCAACCCATTCTTTATCTCGACGAAGCGAAGCTAAACGCAGATCATTTCTACCCTTCTGCCTTTCCCCCATAACAGTCCCTTCACCTCTTAGCTCGAGATCAACTTCGGCCAGTTCAAAGCCATCAGTAGTGCGGACCAAGGCTTTTATTCTCTCTTCAGCTTCTTTCGTTGTCGCCCCTCCAACCAAAAAACACTGACTTGGGTGTTTTCCTCTTCCTACTCGCCCACGCAGTTGGTGGAGTTGAGCCATTCCGAAGCGGGCAGCATCCAAGATGACCACGATAGAAGCATTAGGCACATCAACCCCAACCTCTATCACAGTGGTCGCTACTAGCACATCAACTTGACCCGCTCTGAAGGCATTCATTGTTTCTTCTTTGTTTTCTTTATCTACACGTCCATGGAGTAACCCCATTCGAAAATCTTTTAAAGGGCCGTCACTCAGCTCCTTATAAACCTCTTCAGCTGAATGAACTTCTAACTTTTCAGAATCTTCTATTAGCGGACAAACAACATAAGCTTGCCGACCGCTGTTAACTTCTTCTTTTACTGCCTCCCAAACCGCTGCATCGTCTGCTTCCCATCTCGTGACTATTGGTATGCGCCCTGGAGGCAACTCATCTAGAACTGATACATCTAGATCTCCATAAACGGTCATTGCTGCAGTGCGTGGTATTGGAGTTGCTGTCATTACCAAGATGTCAGGGACTCTTCCATCTCTATTCTTTTCTTTTAAAGCTGCACGCTGTTCAACCCCGAACCTGTGTTGTTCATCTATAACTACAGCTCCTAAAGAATTGAAAGAGACACTTTCCTGTATCAGGGAATGAGTTCCAATAATAAAATCAACACTTCCATCTTCAAGTCCACGATTTATTCTCTTGCGATCGACTGTAGATGTTCGATTTGTTAGAAGATCGACCTGTAACGGTCTATCTCCGAGAAGTGTGGTTGAATCCTCAACTATTAAGTCCCCTAAAAATTTTGAAATAGCTAGATAATGCTGCTCTGCAAGTACCTCCGTAGGGGCCATTAAAGCGCCTTGATGGCCTCCCTGTACCGCTTTTAGAAGTGTGAAAACAGCGATAATAGTTTTCCCTGAACCCACGTCCCCTTGGAGTAACCGATGCATTGGAATTTCTTTTTGCAGATCTTCTTGTATTTCGCCCATCACGCGTCTTTGGGATTCAGTTAGATCAAAAGAAAGTTTTTCCAAAAAAGAGCCCGTCAAGTTCTCTTCCTTCGAATGATTAATTCCAATTGAGTTTTTTTCAATTATCTTTTTTCGCTGCAATAGTTCAAGTTGAATCCTAAAAAGCTCATCGAATACAAGCCTTCTTCTTGCCTCAGCCACTTCGCTCATTGAGTCAGGTCGATGGATCCCCTTATAAGCAGATGAACGGTCAACCAGCCTGTACTTTTTGAGTATTTCCTGAGGGACTGGATCCGCGAACCCTCTTACTTTCATGACTCTTCGAAGAGCTTCAGCGACAAGTCGGTCAACATCCCAACTATGCAGTTTCGCAACTCCTGATTGAGGGTAAACCGCCACAATTCTGCCTGTTCTGTCCCCAACTAGATCAACAATTGGATTTGTCATCTGCATTCGTCCTTGGTAAATATCTGCTTTTCCGAAAACAACAGCATCTCTGCCTTGATTTAACTGTTTTTCTCGCCACGGCTGATTAAAGAAAACTAATTTTAAAGAACCAGTTGCATCAGAAGCAGTAACTTCAACAAGAGTCTTTCTAGAGCGCATTCGCCTGCTTCTAACTTTTTCAATATTTACGAGAACCATACCTTCTTCACCAGATTGAAGAGAATCTACAGTCGCCTCTTTACTTCGATCTATATAACGACGTGGGTAATAGCTGATCAAATCGAAAATTGTATTTATTCCTACCTTGCTTAAAGATGCAGCAGTTTGTTCCCCAACACCATGAAGATCAGTTAAAGGTCGATCCTCTAACTCTTTTAGAGAGACGCCAGGGTCCGACACCTAATCACCTATTCGATGCCTATGTAGTAGTGGTATAAAGGCTGTCCACCTTCATGAACTTCAACTTCAAGTTCTTCATGCTCGGCACTAACCCATGCGACTATTTGATCTGTTTCTTTTTCATTGGAATCTTCTCCTGCAACAAGAGTGACAATTTCATGTTCGTCGTCAATCATTTCATTTAGAAGATTTTTGGTAGCTTCTACAATAGTTTCAGCGATCACTGTTACTTTTCCTTTTTGCAGACCCAAGAAATCGCCCTTTTTTATCTCGCCGATTTCACTTTTCGACTCTCTAACGGCTGTGGTTATTTCTCCCGATTCAACCATTTGTGATGCCTGAAACATGCCTGTTTGATTCTTCTCGGAAGTCGCCTCTGGGTCATAGCCAAGCAGCGATGCAAAACCTTCTGTAACGGTATGGGTTCCAACCACACGAACCGTTTTTGAAGTTTGCGAATCTACTTGTTCTGCCACTGCAACGATATTTGAATTGTTAGGCAATATTATTACGTGTTCAGAAGCAGTGGCTTCTACTGCTTTAAGTAGGTCTGCGGTTGACGGATTCATTGATTGACCCCCACTAACTATGAGTGTGGCTCCCAGGGATCTGAAAATTTGACCTATTCCGTCACCATTTGCGACCGCTATGACAGAACATCCGACTGGATCCGCAATGTCATGATCATGATGGTTTTCAGCGACTTCTTCAAATAAGTCAGTTACTCGTATGTCATATGGTTTACCAACAGATATCCCAGCTTCGACAGCTGCACCAATATTGTTTGTATGCACATGACAATTCCAAATATTTTCACCACCTACAACGACTATGGAATCTCCAATTTCTGACCAAGCTTTTTTGAAATCGGGCATTGAATCATCTGGTGCTTCTAAAAAATACATCACTTCGTATCGAGTTCCGCTATTGCTCATATCATCGTGTGTATCGAGGATTAAGGAATCTGCGGAAACTGTTACTACCTCGGGTTCAGGCATAAGACGGTCGTCGATTATGTGTAAAAGTGAATCCAGCATAAGCAGGAAACCACTTCCGCCAGCATCAACAACTCCAGCCCTTGCTAAAACTGGTAAAAGTTCAGGAGTCGAATCTAATGAGCGTTTAGCTGCTTCTCGTGCTATTTCTGCAACCTGCAACAAGGCATGCTCTTCTGAAACAGCTTTTTCTGTCGCTTCTGCTGTCTCTCGTACAACAGTCAGAATGGTTCCTTCAACTGGATTTCCGACTGCCTCATAAGCAGCTGATGCTGCTGCACTAAGTGCTCTAGAAAACAGAGTCGCATCGATATCTTTTTTCGATGCGCTTTTTATTTCAGAAACGAAACCTCTAAGAATTTGAGAAATAATTACACCTGAATTTCCACGAGCCCCCATGAGCGAACCGTGTGAAATGGCTTCGATAATATTTTCTAGTACAGGATTTTCTTCCAAAGAGTTAATCTCAGACACCACCGAACTAAGGGTGGCAGCCATATTTGAGCCTGTATCGCCGTCTGGAACCGGATACACATTTAAAGAATTGAGACTTTCTTTATGACCTTGGAGGGCATCACTAAAGCAATACATCAAATTAGCAAGGCTCTTTGAATCTAAAGTTTCTAATGCCATAACTGCGATAGTACCCATTTAACGAGCCGCGATGCATTAGTTTCTATTTTTATGTTTGGATATGCCGAATACTCACATACGATCAGGATTATTCACCCGCTTTCTTTTAGTGGGCTAGGCTCCCGGCAGCCTCCAAAAGTTAGATAGGAGAAAAATAGTTGCAAGGCGTAGTCAAGTCTTACGATCCAGGAAGTGGTGACGGCCTCATAGTTCGTGACTCTGATCTTTTTGAATTCGAACTAGCAGACGGAGCTCTTGAAGGCTCTATATTTAGAATGCTTCGTCAAGGTCAAAGAGTAGTTTTTGAATTGGATGAAAACAATAACGCAACAAGTTTAAAACTTGGATCTGAAATAGATATGGGTACGCCCAACTTAGACTGATATGAGTTCTGAAAAACCGCCAACTCAAAATAAATCGCTGATCGACTGGGTCTATCAATGGGAAAAAATTTTTGAACCTAGCCAGATTCATTGGTGTGATGGGTCTGAGAGCGAATATGAAAAATTCACTAAAGAGCTAGTAGATTCTGGGACCTTTATACGACTCAATGATGAGCTTCGACCGAACAGTTTTTTAGCAAGATCAGATCCTAATGATGTCGCACGTGTTGAAAGCGATACATACATAGCATCAGTTAAAGAAATCGATGCTGGCTCAACAAACAACTGGCGTGAACCCAGTGAGCTAAAAGAGGAGATGCTCTCTCATTACAAAGGTTGCATGAAGGGCAGAACCCTTTATGTAATCCCTTTTTGCATGGGGCCCCTTGGTTCGCCTATTTCGCATATAGGGATTCAACTCTCAGACTCTCCCTATGTGGCAGCAAGTATGAAAATCATGACCAGGATGGGGAGTTCTGTTCTGGAAGAACTGGGTGATGGGGACTTCGTGCCATGTGTTCACTCAGTCGGATTCCCGCTTGAAGAAAATGAAGAAGATGTTCCATGGCCGTGTAATAAAGATGTCCGGTACATCTCTCACTTTCCTGAGACTAGAGAAATATGGTCTTATGGCTCCGGTTATGGCGGGAATGCCCTATTAGGTAAAAAGTGCTTCGCTCTTCGCATTGCTTCGACAATGGCACGTGAAGGTGGATGGCTGGCTGAACATATGCTCATTCTGGGAATCACACCTCCTGATGGTGAAAAGCGTTATATAGCTGCTGCTTTCCCTTCAGCTTGCGGTAAAACAAATATGGCGATGCTGGTTCCTACTATTCCTGGTTGGAAAGTTGAAACCATTGGAGACGACATAGCTTGGATGAAATTCTCTCCTGATGGGCAACTCCGTGCCATCAACCCTGAAGCAGGCTTCTTTGGGGTTGCTCCAGGAACTTCTAATTCAACTAATGAAAACGCTATGAAAACCCTCTGGGGAAATGCCATTTTTACAAATGTTGCACTTGACGAAAACAACGACGTCTGGTGGGAAAGAATGACTGAAGAAAAACCTGACTCACTCATAGACTGGCAAGGGAATAATTGGACTAGCGAATCTGAAAGTCCTGCTGCCCACCCAAATGCACGTTTCACCGTCCCTGCAAGCCAATGCCCATCAATCGCCCCAGAGTGGGAAGATCCGGAGGGAGTGCCAATTTCGGCAATCATGTTTGGGGGTCGACGTGCTTCAAATGTCCCATTGATAACACAAGCGCGCGATTGGGAACACGGAGTTTTCCTTGGTTCAATTATGAGCTCAGAAAAGACTGCAGCAGCCGCTGGAAAAATTGGTGAGGTTAGATTTGATCCTTTTGCAATGCTGCCTTTTATGGGTTACAACGTAGGCGATTACATTAAACATTGGATAGAAATCGGTAAATCTACTGATTCCAATAAATTGCCAAAATTATTTTGGGTTAATTGGTTCCGAAAAGATGAAAATGGAGGTTTTCTCTGGCCAGGTTTTGGCGAGAACAGCCGTGTTCTTAAATGGATTTTAGGACGTGTAGACGGAGTGGTTGAAGCTGTTGAAACGCCTTTAGGCCTAGTGCCTGAAATTAACGGAATTGACACTTCTGGTCTAGATATAGAAGTTTCAGCTATTCAAAAACTTCTTGAAGTCAACTCAGATTCATGGTGTGAAGAAGTTCCATTAATAGAGGAACACCTAAAAGCTATCGGAGATCGGTTACCCGAGGAGATGACTTCTCAACTCGATAATTTAAAATCTCGAATCGGTTTTAGCAACTAAATTAAATCGGCCCTAGGATCATCGAGCGAATCCCTAGTCCCATTAAAAAAAGTCCAGTAAATCCATAAAGCAAATACCTTCGATTCTCTAATTGATTACGGTAACCGTAAATTACTCCCACGCTTAAAGCCGCGGCCGACCAGTAAAGCAAATGAAACTTTGGGACTTCAATATTTTCCGATGAAGCTAACGCAACACCTGAAAAAAGGTGAACTAAAACCATTATCTGAGCGATTGCTGTTAGCCATGACAGCATTGACACTCGAAACAGTTTGTTTCTGTGAGCTTGAAGAGACCAGATACCGGCCGCTGCATTCAATACGACCATCAACCATTCGATGACTTCATGGGTTCCTCTAAAGGAAGCTAGGACATTTATCAAACGGAGGTCCGGTCTATGATGGGGTTCTTATTCTGGTTATTTGATTCTTCAGATAAACAGATTCGATTTAAAAGGTTCATTTTCTTTTCTTGCTTCTTTTGGATTTATAAACCATTCGGTTCCGAAAACATTAACAAACTGGTCATTTGGAATCTGCAAAAAAAATGAATCTTCATCTATTTGACTTCGATGAGTTGAAATCGCTGCTCTTTTCTTTTCGATGAAATCGGAAACATTTATGGCGTGAGTGATTTCAGACTCGGCAGAACCAAACGATTCCTCTTCCACTCGTTGCCGCCTCTCTTCTAAATCGTCACCTATTCCAGCTAACCCTTCATCTGGAGCTGTTTCCATCGCTAGCTCAATTGTTTTCTTAATCGAATCCCTGTTAAGGGTCGTCCACCTGATATTTTTTAATCCAATATGATCTGACCAATAAGTTCCCACCCTGTGAACCTGAATATGGTCTGGGTGCCCATACCCTCCATTCGGGTCATAAATGACCAAAAGATCAACTGTTTCATCGCATAAAAGGTCAGCTAATCGCAAACCAGCTTCCTCAACATCTGCTTGCCAAAAACACTCAGGGTTGGAGGTGGAGGGCGAATCGATCATTCCACTATCCCTGTAGTTTAAGAATTCGACACGTGCCACTCCCAGCAGGTCCGCTGATTTGATGAGCTCTTCGGTTCGCCGTTCCTCTAAAAGTTCTCCTTCTTTTAGAACTCCAGGGACGGGTTCTCCTTCTTCTCCGCGGGTAGCAACTACGAGAATTACACGATTCCCAGACTCAGATAATAGGGCCATCGTTCCGGCTGTAGACAGTGCTTCATCATCTGGATGGGCATGAAAGAAAACTATTGTCGACATTGAAATCTTTCAGGAGACAGCGCCAGTGTCACGCAGCCCAGCAATCTCTTCCTCATTAAATCCAAACTGCATCAGAATTTCTTCGGTATGTTGACCAGGGTGAGCTGGCGGTCTTTCAATTTTTCCTGGCGTTCTACTAAATCGTGGAGCTGGCGCTGGTTGAGTTACGCCTGCGACTTCTACGAATGTTTTTCTTTCTACATTGTGAGGGTGTTCAACTGCTTCGTATGCAGAAAGAACAGGGGCATAGCAAACATCACTACCGGCAAGCAATTGATCCCACTCTGATCTAGTTTTAGTGACTATCAAATCAGCCATTTTTTGTTTTAGTTCTGGCCATTTTTCTCGATCGTGTTGGAATGCAAATTCTTCCTGATCGAGTTCTAATTTTTCTAGCATTTCTTGATAAAACTGGGGTTCTATTGATCCTAAAGATATCCACTCACCGTCTGAGCATTCATAGACATCGTAAAAATGGGCTCCAGTGTCAAGAAGATTCACACCTCTTCCCTGTTGGTGGAAACCTGTTTCCATCATCCCGTAAAAGAAACTCATAAGGCTCGCTGCACCGTCAACCATCGCTGCATCAACGACTTGACCTTCTCCAGATTTTCTAGCTTCAATAAGTGCGCATACCATTCCAAAGGCAAGATACATGCCCCCTCCTCCGAAATCTCCTACAAGATTCAATGGCGGCACTGGCCCACTTTCACTTCTTCCTATATGAGCTAAGACGCCAGCTAATGAAATGTAATTTATGTCATGACCAGCTGCATTTGCGTAAGGTCCTTCTTGCCCCCAACCTGTCATGCGTCCATAAACTAAGGCAGGGTTTCTTTCAAGGCAATCGTCTGGGCCTACCCCTAACCTCTCAGCCACTCCCGGCCTAAAGCCTTCAAAAAAAATGTCAGATGTTTCAACCAATTTGAGAACTGTTTCTCGACCTTGTGGGTTTTTAAGATCTATCCCTAAGCTTTTTCTTCCTCTGCTGATTATGTCGTTGGGTGGGACATTCTCATCAAACTCTTTCACTGCGCCTGCACGATCAATGCGTATGACTTCTGCACCCATATCAGCCAACATCATTCCGCAAAAAGGACCGGGTCCAATTCCTGCTAGCTCTAAGACTTTTACTCCGTCTAAGGCACCCATTTTGTCTCCTATTTTTAACTTATATTTTCAGCATTTTTTACGTGCTTAATTATCTCATCTGTGATCTTTGGCCAAGAACCCGGTGGAAGATCATGTCCCCACCCTTCAATCATGACGAATTTAGCCTCAGGTATAACCTCAGCCGTGCGTTCTCCCCCACTTGGATCTACAAGGGTGTCTGAACTTCCATGAAGTACGAGTGTAGGTGCCTTTATTTTCATAAGTGTTTCTTCACGGTTTCCAGTTGAATTCATAGCTCTCATTTGTCGTTCTTTGGCTTCATTGGATTTGTTGGTCCGCTCGGCATAGTTTTCAAAAATTTTTAAACAGTATTCATCATCATGCCAGTCAGTGCTCGCCCATATGCGCCTGTCAGCTAAGTCTTTTAAAGCTCGCTCCTTTGGGTCAATCGGTGCAGGAGCGACTAAAGCGTCTAATGCTTTTCCTCTTGGAATACCAAAACCTCTCTTACCCGTATTAGATGCCATTGAAGTGAGACTGATGATTTTTTCTGGATATTCAGCAGCAAAAATTTGAGCGACCATACCACCTAAAGACATGCCTACTATGTGAGCTTTTTCTACTGACAACTGCTCTAACAACTCTGCAGCGTCGGAAGCCATGTCTGATAAGTCGTAATCTTTTTGCATCTCAGATGAGAGTCCGCTGTCTCTCTGGTCGTATCGAATTACGTGCAACCCTTCTTCAGCTAGTGCGTTGCAGAAACCTTCTTCCCATAGCAATAACTGACTACCCAAACCGTGGATTAGTAGAAGTGTTGGCTTTCTTGATGAGCCGAAAGTTTCGTAACAAATTTCTACCCCTGATGGGAGAAGGATCTCAGGCATTAAATTTCCTTTTTAAAGTTTCAAATTAAGACTATCTGCTGCCCTCATTACCAATTCATTGAATTCAACAGTAGTTTCGTTGTGTGAGTAAAATTTTTGATCAACCTTTTCACGAGATGAAACCTTTTACGTTCCATGAGATTTTACGCCTGCGGATCGATATTTTCGTAGTGGAACAAAACTGCCCTTATCCCGAGCTAGACGGATTTGATGTAGATTCTGAAACTCGTCACATCTGGATCGAAGATAAAGAATCGCCAGTTTCTTACCTTCGCGTTTTACGTTCAGGCGAAGGGATTTGCAGAATAGGTCGAGTTGCCACCTCTCTCAATAATCGCCATAAAGGCATGGCGCAATCTCTAATAGAACACGTGATTAAAACCACTTCTGGGGAATTGGTACTAGACGCTCAGACTTATTTAGAGAACTGGTATAAAGAAATGGGATTTGTAACTAATGGCGAACCTTTCGAAGAGGGTTGCGGGCATGACATGAATTCGGGAATTCTTCATGTGCCTATGGTGTACAAAAGGAAAATTGATTAGCTCTCCGCTCAGGCGCTCAACTGCACTTCATGGATAAAGTGCGCCTTATGGGAAAAATTGACACCGGAAAAAGTTCTGCTTTTTCAGAAGAGTTCGACTTTGAAGAATCTGACAATTTACTCCTTGGTTTAGATGAGTCTCAACTCCATGCTGTGACTGTTGAAGCATCACCACTAGCCATTATTGCCGGAGCCGGATCTGGGAAAACTAGAGTCCTGACCCGAAGAATCGCTTGGAGAGCAATGAAAGGAAAGGAAGACCCGCGACGTGTGCTAGCTCTCACTTTTACTCGTAAGGCCGCTGGGGAACTTCGCTCACGACTTTCACGGCTTGGCCTCAGAGATCAAATCGCTGCAGGTACTTTTCATTCTGTTGCTTACTCGCAACTCCGAATCTATTGGCAAGACCGAGGCATAAAGGAACCGACTCTCCTAACAAATAAAATTTCTTTTGTCACAAACCTCTTACCGAGAGATAAACGTTCCACTGACACTCTTGACATAGTGACTGAAATCGAGTGGGCGAAAGCTCGTCGAATTTCACCAGAAACTTACTTTTCAGAAGCTGAAAATCATGGACGAACACCACCATTAGGGCTGCAGGAAGTTTCGAATATTTTCAAAAGCTATGAAGAACTAAAAGTTGAACGGAATTTTTTAGATTTCGATGATCTTCTTAGCGACTGTGCCAAAATAATCCGTAGCGACCGCTCTTTTGGCGAAGCTCAAAAATGGAGATTCCGGAACTTCTATGTAGATGAATTCCAAGACGTTAACCCTTTACAGTTCTCTCTTCTTGCAGCCTGGCTTGATGGAAGACCCACTCTTTGCGTAGTAGGTGATCCTAATCAGGCGATTTATGCCTGGAACGGCGCTGAAGCTGACCACCTAGTCAGATTTGAAGAACATTTTCGTGATTCGACTGTTGTAAGTCTGAACAAAAATTATCGAAGTACCCCGCAGATCGTTGAGACAGCGTCTTGCCTTCTAGAAAATTCTGGGATTACAGCCGTCAGGGGTGGAGGGTTGAAACCTTCAATTTCTAATTATTCAGACGAAGAGCTTGAAGCTGAGGGCATTGCCAAAAAAGTTAATGAAATTCATACTTCTGGACAGAAATGGTCTGATCAGGCGATTCTCGTGCGGACAAATGCACAGACCGAAATTTTTACAAATGCTCTTCGCAAAGAGGGAGTCCCTGTTAAAACAGTTGCAGGAAGTGGCTTGTTGGATAGAAAAGATATCAAAATCGTGATTTCTGAGTTAACCAATTCAAACAGTCCGTTAATTCAAAAAATTAACGACCTTGATACGACAGGTGGCGAAGGTCCTTCAACAAGCGGCGGAGATGAAACAACAACTGATACTGAGAGAACCGTTGCTTTAGCTGAACTTCGACGTCTTGCTGAAGAGTATCTCGCTCTTGACCCTGCAGCAAAAAGTAATTCATTTGTTCTGTGGCTCAAGTCCCAATCACAAAATTTATATGAGATAAATGATGATGCTGTTGAAATTTCGACTTTTCACCGATCTAAAGGTTTGGAATGGCCTGTGGTACATGTTGCTGGTTTAGAACAGGGGCTTGTCCCGATAGCTCATGCTAAAGACTCGAATGCAGTCGCTGAAGAACGAAGACTCCTATATGTAGCTCTTACAAGAGCGAAGGATCGTATTCTCTGCTCTTGGGCCAACAACCGGCATTTCTCTGGCAACAAAAGGACAAGAGACCCATCACCGTGGTTATTCAACATTGAACGTGCAATACAAAATTTGGAAAAGCCTCTTACACAAAAGGAACAAATAACTAAGGTCAAATCAGCTAGACGAAAGAAAACAAAAAATCATCTACCCGAAACCCAACAGGTGAGAGAGCTCAAAGAATGGCGGCTTTCAGTGTCTCGTGCTGCAGATGTGCCAGCCTTCGTAATTTTTAATGATGAGACATTGCTAAATCTTTTAGAGGTTAAGCCGACAAACTTAGATGAACTTCTTAAAATAAAAGGAATAGGACCTGTGAAAGCTGAACGTTACGGCAAGGAAATACTTGACCTGGTGTCAAAACATTACTGACCGTCTTAGTTGCTCCAATCAAAGGAGGCAACTAAGGGCGTGTGGTCGCTAGGTTTCACAAATTTACCTTTTGCGTCTTTATATTTCTCAATCAAATCTTTGTTTTCTTTTTCCAGCATTTTTTCGGGAGTACGTTCATGCATATCTACTTCAATTGACTCTAAAGATTTCGCCACTACATCAGAAGCCAGTACCAGATCAATTCTTAGTCCCCTTTTATCTCTAAATGCGTTCTTTGGGTACTCCCAAAAAGTGTCTGCCTTCTCGTCTGGAAAGCGTTCAATAAAAACGTCTTTCATCCCCAAGTCTTCTAGTTTTTTTATTGCTTCACGAGCCTCAGGGCTGATATGTGTTTCTGGCAGATCAAAAGTTTCAGTTAATGTTTTCTTTGATTTCCAATCAAAGTTTGTGTACTCCTGTTTCGGATCCCATTCGTCAAGAATAGGCCGTGGGCAAACGTTGAAGTCTCCAGCTGTAATTACTGGATTCTTTGAGGGGTCGGAGTTTTTTTTCAAATCATCGTGGAGACGATTCAACCAATCAAGTTTGTATTTGTAATGGTCGTCTTCTAATGTTCTTCCGTTCGGTATGTAGCAAGAAGCTATCCGAATATTTGAACAAGTTGCCCAAACTATTCTTGCGTCTGGATCAGGGTCTTTCCTGCCGTCATCAAATCCTTTTTGCGGATCTTCAATACCGACTCTTGAGACAATCGCAACACCGTTCCATGACTTCTGTCCGTTATGAACAGATTCATAACCGAGCTCTTTAAAAACAGGCTGTGCTTTTTTTTGGAATACTTCATCTTCCATTTTTGTTTCTTGCAGACAAAGTACATCAGGTTGATTTTCTTCGATCCAGAGTTTAACTCTGTGCAATCGGGCATTTAACCCTGCTACGTTCCATGTGACTATACGCATTGTGATGACATTAGCGCTTAATCAGATGTGAATCCCAGAATTTCATACAACTCTTTAATGGCTTCTTCAGGCTCAACAACTTTTATGGTTGTCATTCCCATAGCTCGTGCTGGCTTCAAGTTGATTCCTAAATCGTCAAGGAAGACACAGTTTTCAGGATTTACATTAAGACGTTCACAAGCAATTTCATAAAATTTTTCTTCTGGTTTTCTACATCCTTCTATGCTTGATTCAACTAAGAGATCAAAAATTTCTACTACATTTTTTACATCTTGATCTAGATCTTGTTCGTGCATTGGGGTGATGTTATTTGTCAGCATTGCTGTTTTGAATTTGGATGAGCATCTACTCAAAGCCTCTACCATTGACGGTCTTAGCGACCCATGTAACCCTCCTAAGATTCTTTGAGCATCCAATTCGTGACCAAGTGATAAAGCTTCCTTTTCAAAAAGAAGAACAAATTCTTCTGGGTTAACTTCTCTCCGCTCAAACTGCGCCCAGGCATTCGTGTCAGGATTTGTTGTGTTTATTTTTCTAATCGTGTCAGGCGGTAAACCAATCTCATTTTCATATTCTGCGAAAGCTTCAAAAGGGCTCGAAAGGATTACACCTCCGAAATCAAATAAGACAGCTTCAATCACGAAAGCATGTTAATCATTTATTTTGCATCTCGGTTACTTTTATAGCCGATATCCTCTTTTTTCGTGACAGCTCAATTCATTTACACCATGCAAAAGGTAAGTCGTTTTTACCCTCCCGATAGAGAAGTTCTAAAAGATATT
>JASLTU010000024.1:0-19474 GCA_030742755.1 Acidimicrobiales bacterium
AATCAAGCAATGCATGAAGGAGTTGCTATGCCTTCATCAAAACAAAAAATTGCTCTTGCTGATTTATTAAAAGAAGAGGGTTATATTACCGATTTTGATGTAAGCAATTCAGAGAAGGCAACAGGTAATGTTCTCTCCATAACAATGAAGTACACAGATTCACGTGAACGTGTGATCAGCGGAATAAAGAGAGTTTCGAAACCAGGGTTAAGGGTTTATTCCAAGTCCGATAAAATTCCTCGTGTACTTGGGGGATTGGGTGTAGCTGTAGTGAGTACAAGTAAAGGACTCATGAGTGATAGAGAGGCTCGTCGTCGACGTATGGGTGGCGAAATTCTCTGTTATGTCTGGTAAGGAGGGGGAACATGTCGAGAATCGGAAAAGAACCAATTTCTGTCCCATCTGATGTACAGGTTTCTATCGAAGGTAGAAGTGTGGAGGTTACTGGGCCAAAAGGATCTTTAGATTTAGATTTACCAGGTGAAATAAATGTGCGTCAGGAAGACGACACAGTTCTAGTTGAAAGACCCAATGATGATCGAAAAAACAAGGCTCTGCACGGGCTTACTAGATCTTTAATAAACAATATGGTTATAGGAGTTTCAGAGGGATTCAAGAAGGAACTCGAAATAGTGGGAGTTGGTTACAGGGCTGCAATAAGCGGTGATGGCCTTGAATTGCAGCTTGGCTTCAGTCATCCTGTCAAAGTCAATGCACCAGATGGTATTACTTTTGATGTGCCAGAACCTACCCAAATAATTGTTTCAGGGATAAATAAAGAGGTAGTTGGTCAGGTGGCTGCTGATATAAGAAGTTATCGCAAGCCTGAGCCATATAAAGGAAAAGGTATTAGATACGCGGGAGAACATGTAGCCCGCAAAGCTGGAAAGGCGGCGAAGTGAGCATTAAATCCGATAGGCGTGCTGGTCGTCATCGTCGTCATAGACGGATACGTAAGTCAGTTTTTGGAACGGAAAGTCGTCCAAGACTAGTTGTATTTAGATCTAGTAAGCACATATCTGCACAATTGATAAATGATGAAATTGGTGAGACATTAGTTTCTGCCTCTACCCAGCAAGATGGTATTGCAAATGGGGTTAGAGGTATTGATGCGGCTGTAGAGGTTGGCCGTCAAATAGCGAGCCGAGCTACTCAAGCCGGTGTCCAAAAGGTAGTTTTTGATAGAAGTGGATATCGCTATCACGGACGCGTAGCTGCTCTGGCGGATGCTGCTAGAAAAGAAGGATTGGAGTTCTGATGAATGTTGAAACATCAGCCGAGTTGATTCCTCTTAGAGAATCACGAGTAGTTCATATTAATCGTGTCGCCAAAGTGGTTAAGGGCGGTAGGCGATTTTCTTTTACAGCACTTGTGGTGATTGGAGATGGAGCGGGTCGAGTTGGTCTTGGTTACGGAAAAGCAAAAGAGGTGCCTTTGGCAATTCAAAAAGGCACCGAAGAGGCAAAACGAAATGTTTTCTCTGTTCCTATGGCAGGAAGTACAATTATTCACACTATTGAGGGTGTAATGGGAGCCGGACGTGTTTTGATGCAGCCTGCAGCTCCAGGTACTGGGGTTATAGCAGGAGGAGCAGCGCGCGCCGTGTTAGAGGAAGCTGGCATACAAGACGTTTTGTGCAAATCTTTAGGTTCTGCTAATCATATAAATGTAGCTAGAGCCACTATTGCTGGTCTTAAAGGTTTACGACGACCTGATGAGATTGCAGCGATGAGGGGAATCCCCGCTGAAGATTTTGTGCCTAAAGCTCTTCTAGATGCATATCAAAGAGCTGAAGCCGGGATAGGAAAACCTGACCCTTCAGCGTCGGATGCTTTGGAGAATGATAATGAATAGTAATTCTGGTTTACAGCTAAAAGTAAGACAGACTAGGTCGTCTATCGGAACAAAACCTAAACAGCGCGGAACCCTAAGGGCTCTAGGTTTAGGTCGTATAGGAAAAGTTAATACTCTCCCTGATAGACCTGAAATAAGAGGAATGTTGGCGCGAGTACCTCATTTGGTAGAAGTACAGGAGATTAAGTGATATGAAAGTCCATGATTTATCCCCGGCCCCCGGTTCTAAACGTCGTTCAAAAAGAGTGGCTAGAGGTATTGCTGGTAAAGGTGGCAAGACTGCAGGTCGTGGTATGAAGGGTCAAAAGGCGCGTAGCAAAGTTCCAGCAGGTTTTGAAGGTGGCCAGATGCCATTTGCGCAAAGAATTCCAAAATTAAAAGGTTTCAATAATCCTTTTAGAGTTGAATATCAAGCGGTTAATTTGGACACAATTGAAGAATCTGGACTTACGGAAATTACACCTGAAACCCTTTATAATCGCGGATTAATTGCGAAGAAGTCTTTGGTTAAAGTGTTGGGTAGGGGTGAAATTAAACGTGCTGTTAATGTTCACACCCATGCTATTTCTGCTTCTGCTGAAGCAGCCATAACCGGAGCGGGTGGCTCTGTGGAGAAATTAGATCTACCATTCTCTATAAGGCCAGCAGCCAAAGGTAATGCTTTAACAAATCGATGATGTTTATTTATAAAAAGGAATTATTTGTGAACGGAGAAATCCTTGCTTAAAAGCATGTTGAATATGTTCCGCGTAGGGGATTTACGGAAGAGGATTCTATTTACTCTTCTAATGATTCTTCTTTATAGGATTGGAGCTTTTGTTCCGGCACCTGGTATTGATGTAGAACAAGTGCAACTCTTGAGAGACAGGGCAAATCAAGGCGGGGTTCTAGCTTTCTTGCAACTTTTTTCAGGAGGGTCTTTAACTAGTTTTGCTGTTTTTGCTCTAGGTGTAATGCCATACATAACCGCTTCGATCATTATGCAAGTTCTTGGTGTTGTTGTACCTCGAATAGAACAATGGCAACAGCAGGGTGCGGTTGGGCAGAGAAAGATAACGCAGTGGACAAGATATATGACAGTAATAATTGCAGTCATTCAATCCACTAGTTTCGCCTTTTTGTTTAATGACAGTGGTAATTCAATTAGCGGCTCATCTGGAGCGAACCTTTTACCCAATTTTCATATTGGAACAGTAAGTGTCGTAGTTCTTACTTTGACTGCAGGAACGGCTCTTCTTATGTGGATGGGAGAGTTAATTACACAAAAAGGTATCGGTAATGGAATGTCTTTACTGATAATGATTTCGATTATTAGTAGTTTTCCGGCTCAAGGTTCACTCATCCATGCTGAAAATGGCATAGTTGCTCTCGTAGTTGTTCTTGCGGTTTTGATTGCGATTATTGCTGTAGTGGTTTTTGTTGAACAGGGTCAGAGGCGGATACCAGTTCAGTTTGCAAAAAGAGTAGTTGGACGACGCATGTATGGCGGCCAAAACACTTATATTCCTTTAAAGGTAAACCAATCAGGAGTTATACCAATAATTTTTGCGTCTTCGATTCTTTATTTGCCTGTTCTTATAGCGGCAGCTTTACCTTGGGATGGTTTTAGAAGCTGGGTTGATAATAATCTCGCTCAACCAGACAATGTTTTCTATTTCGCAATTACAGGTCTTTTAGTGGTTGGTTTTGCATATTTCTATACAGCTATAACTTTTGACCCAGTTCGTCAAGCAGACACAATAAGAAAACAAGGTGGTTTCGTTCCCGGAATTCGTCCTGGTTATCAGACTGAAAGATATCTAGCAAAGATTTTGTCTCGAATTACTCTTCCAGGAGCTTTGTTTTTGGCAGCGGTTGCACTTATTCCGTCAATTCTTATAAATGTATTTTTAGATACGACTTCAGGCGTTGGTTCATCTTCTTCGGGTGCAAGTGGTTTTGGGTTTGTAGGAATTTCAATACTTATTGCTTCTGGGGTAGCTTTGGAAACAATGAAACAGGTTGATTCTCAGCTTACGATGAGAAATTATGAGGGTTTCTTGAAGTAGTTTTTGCTTCAGAAAAATGGAAAACGTGCGCTTAGTAATTCTCGGTCGACAAGGTTCTGGAAAAGGAACTCAGTGCTTAAGGCTAAGTGAGTCATATGGAACTGTTCATATATCAACGGGAGACATATTGCGTGCAGCTGTTGAGACACAGACTGAATTAGGTAAGAAAGCAAAACTGATAATGGACGCTGGTGATCTCGTACCTGATGAAATTATCAACGGAATTGTTGCTGAACGTATTGAAATGAAAGATGTCTCTGAAAGTGGTTTTATTTTGGATGGTTATCCGAGAACATCAGCTCAGGCTCAGGCTTTGGAAGGAGAGTTGCTTTCAAAAGGGTTGAGTTTAGATCTTGCAATAAATTTAGAAGTTCCTGTCGATGAGGTGACTAAAAGGATGTTGGATAGATCTCGTGCTGATGACACTAAAGAAGCAATAATTCGCCGTCTTGAAATCTATGAAAATGAGACAGCTCCTCTTTTAAAGTGGTTCGAAGAGCGTAACAATTTAGTGCTTGTAGACGGGTTAGGAACCGAAGATGATGTTTTTTCGCGTTTACAGAAGGTCATTGATGGTGTGATTAGTGGAAAATGAATTAAATACAGGCTGTCTAGGGGTTGGACGCTTCTTAGCTCTCGGGTAGCGTTATTAGTCGGCTCTTTACTGTGCTGTCTAGTATTGAGAGTTGTTTGAATTTTGATTTATAAGTGATATTGATTTGGGAGTGTAGTTCTGACGAAATCTAAAGAAGATGCAATTGTAATGGAGGGAACGGTTCTTGAACCGTTACCGAATGCGATGTTCCGAGTTGAACTGGAAGAAAATGGGCACAATGTTTTGGCGCATATTTCAGGAAAAATGAGGATGCATTACATCCGTATACTTCCTGGTGATCGAGTCCAGGTTGAATTAACTCCTTACGATTTAACTAGAGGACGAATTACCTACAGGTATAAGTAAGTAGAGATTATGAAAGTAAGAACAAGTGTTAAGAAAATGTGTGAGAAATGTCGTGTTATTAGACGTCATGGTCGTGTTCGGGTGATTTGTACCAATCCGCGTCATAAGCAGAGACAGGGTTAGGAGAAACTCTATGGCTCGAATTTCAGGTGTTGACATTCCAAGAGAGAAGCGTGTTGTTGTTTCTCTTACCTACTTGCATGGCATAGGCAGGACTGTTGCAGAAAATATTTGTGAAGCTGCAGAAGTTGATTTCTCAACTCGGGTAAAAGATCTTAGCGATGATGAAGTCGTGAGGATTCGTGCTTTCATCGATGAGCAACTCACGGTAGAAGGTGATCTCCGACGTGAAGTATCCCAGAACATAAAGAGAAAAATGGATATTGGTTGTTATGAAGGCATCCGTCACCGGAAGGGATTACCAGTCAGAGGACAACGAACTCATACAAATGCAAGAACTCGTAAAGGTCCGAGAAAAATAATCGCAAATAAGAAGAAGGTAATGAAGTAATGGCCACTTCAAGCTCTCGTCGAAGAGAACGTAAGAATGTGCCTCATGGAGTCGCTCATATAAAAAGTTCATTTAACAACACGATTGTTACTTTTACTGACAGAGCCGGGAATACTCTTGCTTGGGCATCATCAGGAAATGTCGGATTTAAAGGTTCGCGTAAATCGACACCCTTTGCTGCACAGATGGCAGCGGAACAAGCAGCAATTAAAGCAATTGAACATGGAGTTCGAAAAGTAGATGTTGTCGTGAAAGGTCCAGGATCTGGACGAGAGACAGCTATTAGGACAATTCAAAATACCGGAATAGAGGTAACTGGCATTAAGGATGTAACGCCTGTTCCTCATAATGGTTGCAGACCTCCAAAGCGAAGGAGGGTCTGATGTCTAGGTATACAGGGCCAAAGGCTCGAGTTTCGCGACGTTTGGGTACAAATATTTTTGGAACAAAGGGTGAGGTAATTGCCCTTGATAAAAGACCGTATCCACCGGGGGACCATGGTAGATCAAGACGGCGAGGAAACCCTTCAGAGTATTTACTTCAATTGCAGGAAAAGCAAAAAGCTAGATTCTCTTATGGTTTATCGGAAAAGCAGTTTCGTAAGATTTACGAAGAAGCTAGTCGACGCGATGGTGTTACAGGCGAGAATATGCTCAAATTCTTAGAATTGCGTTTAGATAATGCTGTCTATCGAGCAGGGATAGCTGCAACTAGACCACAAGCAAGACAATTAGTAAACCATGGTCACTTTGATGTAAATGGTAAGAGGGTCGATATTCCTAGTTACCGTCTTCGGAAAGGAGACATTGTCAGTCTTCGATCCAAGGCTAGCAAAATGGTTTTAATTCAATGGAATGTCGACGTTCTTGATAGGCAAGCTCCTGCTTGGCTTCAAGTCGCCGATAGTAGTCATGAATTTACTGTCATGGATTTACCATCACGTGACCAGATAGACATTCCGGTCCGTGAACAGCTCATTGTTGAGCTATATAGCAAGTAGAGTTTTTGGGTTTCAACCCAAAGAAAAGTAAAGATAGGGAGATAAAAATGCTGGTGATGCAGCGACCAAAGGTCGAAGAATTAGATTCGTCAGAACTTGGCGACAACTGTCTTCAGTTTTCTATAGGACCATTAGAACCAGGTTTCGGACAAACATTGGGTAATTCTTTAAGAAGAACCCTTTTGTCTTCTATTCCGGGTTCAGCAGTTACTCAGATTCGTTTTGATGATGCACTTCATGAGTTTGGAACTATCGATGGTGTTGTCGAGGATGTAACAGATATTGTTTTGAATCTTAAGGATTTAGTTTTCCATTCTGAAAGTGATGAACCGATAGAAATAAGAGTAGATGTTGTGGGACCACAACAAGTTACAGGTGAATCATTCGCTACGAATTCAGAAGTAGATGTAATTAATCCTGATTTGCATATAGCTACAGTTAATTCAAAAGCAAATTTAAGTTTTGAAGTAACAGTAGAAAAAGGCGTTGGTTATCTATCTTCAGATCGCACAGTTGGAGAGGGAGCGATTGGGGTGATTCCAGTTGATGCTCTATTCTCACCTGTTCGTCGAGTTTCTTTTGAAGTGGGCAATACTCGTGTTGATCAGTCAACTGATTACGATGAGTTGATATTGAAAATTGAGACTGATGGTTCTTTGACGCCAAGAGAGGCTTTAGCTTCAGCAGGGAAAACTTTGGGTTCGTTAGTAGGTCTGGTTGAAAGCCTTGCAGAAGAAGAAGTACAAGGTTTGGAACTTACGGAGGCTGAATCTCCGGAGACGAATTCACCCGATATTGATTTACAGATTGAAGAACTTGAGTTGTCTGAAAGGCCTCGTAATTGCCTAAAGAGAGCTCAGATTGATACTGTTGGCCAGCTATTGGAAAAGTCTGCGGAAGACTTAATGACCATAACTAACTTCGGTCAAAAATCTTTAGATGAAATTTATGAAAAGCTGAATGCTAGAGGCTTATCATTGCGAGTTAGGGGTTAATAATGCCTGCTACGCCGAAGAAAGGCCGACGGTTCGGAGGTAGTTCTTCACATCAAAAATCTATGATGGCTAATTTGGTAGCTTCTCTTATAGCAGCTGAGGCTATTACTACAACTGAAGCTAAAGCAAAGGCTTTAAGGCCGATAGCTGAAAAAATTATTACGAAAGCTAAAAAAGGCGGCCTTCATAACCACAGACAGGTAGTTTCTTTTTTACGTGACCGTGAAATGGCTACGAAACTTTTTGATGAGATAGGGCCAAGGTATCAAGATAGGGCTGGTGGCTATACACGAGTTATAAAAATTGGTCCACGCCATGGTGATAACGCTCCAATGGCTCGTATAGAACTTGTTTAATTTTCAGGACTTTAATTTAAATTACGAGAATTACTAGTTAAATGAGAGTAAGGGCGAGAGTCGCTTATCATGGGTCAGAATTTCACGGTTTTGCAGAAAATCCTGGGGTTAGAAGCATCGCAGGAGATTTAAACAAGGCAATTTCTCTTGTAGTTGGTGAACCCATAAGTGTGACATGTGCAGGGAGAACCGATAAAGGTGTTCACGCTGTCGGACAAGTGGTTAGTTTCGACGTACCTGATGAAACATCGCTGGAACGGTTAGCTTCTTCTGTAAATAGCCAATGCGGTCCGTCTATTTTATTTACTGATTTACAATTTGTAGATCAAGAGTTTGATGCAAGGTTTAGTGCCGTCTCTAGAACGTATTCTTATCGAATCCTCAATAGCTCAGATTTAGACCCTTTTTTAGTTGATCGAGTTTGGCATATTCCTGATCAATTGGACCTTAGTTCGATGCAGAAAGCTTCTTTACATTTAATTGGAGAACATGATTTCAGTTCTTTTTGTAAAAAACCTAAACTTAAATCTGGGGAGACCTTTTCTTTGGTACGTCAGGTTCATTCTGCAACATGGAATTTTCCAAATGAGAAGGATTTATTTTTTGAAATTTCTGCATCATCTTTTTGTCATCAAATGGTCAGGTCAATTGTTGGAACTCTTGTATCAGTTGGATTAGGAAAGATATCTCATGATTATTTACCTAAATTAATTGATCTAGCTGATAGGCAAGCTGCCGGTGAAATAGCTCCACCACAAGGGTTAATTCTTCTTTCAGTCGAGTATTAAACGATATTTCTATTCCACTGCAGTCTTGGGTTGCTGGCTTGAGAGTCGTCCCGTATCGTTATATGGCTGGGTTTGAGATTTTAGATTTCCCAAAAGTGTTATCGATTTATTTAAATATTCATTACAGAGGTACTTAGTGTCTACTTATACGCCGAAAAAAGGCGACATTCAGAGAGCATGGCATCTTGTAGATGCGGACGGACTTGTTTTGGGACGTCTCGCGTCTGAAGTTGCGAAAATATTAAGAGGAAAGCATAAGCCTACTTTTACACCCCATCAGGACACAGGAGACCATGTAGTGATCGTCAATGCTGACAAGGTGGTTCTTTCTGGTTCTAAGAGAACTGACAAAGCTGTTTACAGCCACTCTGGGTATCCAGGTGGTTTGAAAACTAAAGCCTATGGTGACTTACTGGCAGATAAACCTGAAGAAGCTTTGAGGATAACGATTGGTGGAATGCTTCCTAAGAACCGCCTTGGTCGTCAGATGTTAACAAAGCTAAAAATTTATAGTGGTATGGATCATCCTCATGATGCTCAAAAGCCACAACAACTAGAACTCGAGCACACGAGACAACGAGGACCAAAAGAAATAAAACCAGTCGAACCAAAAGCGACTGAAGTAAAAGACTCAGAATTGAAAGAAGAGCCTCTAGAGGAGAATAATTCTGAGATCGAAATGGGTACTCAAGAAAATGCTTCATTGCAGGATTTAGGTTTAACGCAAGCAGTGGTTAATAATCTTGCAGCAGGCGGTATTACAACAATAGAAGCGCTTGTGGGTAAAACCAGTGAGGATATTTTAGGCATAGCAAAAATAGGTCCCAAGGCTGTTGAGCAGATCGTAGATGGTCTCAAAGATAATGGCTTTTCACTCAAGGAAATTTAGGAAGAGAATAAGATGACAGAACTTCTGATTCAATCAACTGGTCGACGCAAAGAATCTGTTGCCAGAGTGCGTCTTCGCGAAGGTAACGGCCGCATTTTGATAAATGGCAGAACAGCAGATGAATATTTTCCTTCAGAAACCCATCGGTTGATATTTATGGAACCTTTGAGAGTCACTGGTAGCGAAGGAATCTATGATATTGATGCAACTCTTAATGGTGGAGGAATCAGCGGTCAAGCTGGGGCTTTACGTTTGGGTATTGCTCGTGCGTTAGAAGAATTAGAACCAGAGAGACGTAAATCGCTTAAGCAAGCTGGTCTTTTAACTAGGGATTCAAGAAAGAAAGAATCTAAGAAGTACGGTTTGAAGAAAGCTCGTAAAGCTCCACAGTATTCAAAGCGATAACGACAACACAGGGACTTGTTTATCCCTTACGATTGAGTGATGGCTCTAGTTTTCGGTACCGATGGAGTTCGCGGTCACTTTGGCAGCGAAATTGATGAAGAAAAAATTATTTCCTTAGGTATAGCCGCGTCGAAACATCTAAATGCAAAAAGAGTTTATTTGGGACGCGATACGAGAGAATCTAGCTTCGTTTTAGCGTCGGCTTTGAAACAGGGATTAAATCATGGTGGTGTTGAAGTTATTTCTCTTGGGGTTGCCCCGACTCCAGAAGTTGCACATGTAGCAAAATTAGAAAATGCAGGAGGGGCTGTTATCTCGGCTTCTCATAACTCTTGGTCTGATAATGGGGTAAAACTATTCGGGCCAGGCGGTTTAAAAATTTCAGATTCGGTTCAAGATTTAATTCAAACTGACTGGGATAATGAGCAACGTGAGCGTCAAGTCGTTGAAACTCCTGAACTGCAGGATGTAAATGATTACCGGTGGATTAAATCAGTAATTTCTTCTGCTAAGCAGGGTTGTTTTTCGGGTCTAAAAATAGTTGTAGATTGCGCTAACGGTGCAACTATTAACAAGGCGGCGACTATCTTCAAAGAGCTTGGAGCTACAGTCCTAGAAATTAGTTCAAATCCCGATGGTAGGAATATTAATGATGGTTGTGGGAGCAATAATCCACAAAATTTGATCAAAGAAGTTTTGTCGAGTGGCTCAGATATTGGTTTCGCATTTGATGGCGATGGGGATCGAGTTGTTGCAGTAACCTCTGACGGATATTTGCTTGATGGTGACCACTTACTGGCTATCTGTGCCATTGACCGTTTTAAACGTGGATTACTGAAAGGTTCTTCAGTTGTTGTAACCCCAATGGCGAATTTAGGAATGAGAAACACTCTTTCTGGTATAGGAATTTCGCTTCATGAGGTTCCCGTGGGGGATAGAAACATATTGGAAGCTTTAGAGAAAAATGATTGGCTTCTAGGAGGGGAACAATCGGGTCACATAATCTTTAGAGATTTGTCAACAACAGGTGATGGCGTTTTAACAGGCGTTCAGACTTTATTGGCTCTAAATAGAAAGAGTAAAATATTAACTGACCCAAAAACGATTTTTTCTAAAGTTCCTCAAGTCTTAATAAACGTTCCTGTCGAAAGTAACGCCGAACAGATTATTAAAGATATTAAAGATGAAATCAACGTTGCATCTATGGAACTTGGAGATGGTGGACGGATTTTAGTCAGACCATCAGGCACAGAACCTTTAGTGAGAGTGATGGTTGAAACTTTGGATCCCGCTTTAGCAAACAGTATTGCTGAACATCTTGCAAATCTTGTGACACGAAAAGATCAACGCTTTCTATAGCCGCGAACAACACTTGAAAAAGAGATCGTAGAATTGGTTTAGACAGTTATTTTTAAAAATTCCATTGTTTAGAGAAAGGGAGGGTGTTAGATGTGCGGCATAATAGCTGTGTTGCGACGTCCTTCCAGTAGAGAAGCTCCTGATTTAGTAGAACTTCTTGGCTTAGTGGAGTCAGTTTCAAACTCTTCTTCGTTAGAGGACTTAAATATGTTGAGAGAGCATGTGGAGTCTTTGGATTTTGTTAATTCGCAATTAAAGGGACTACCAGGTTTTCTGGCTTTATTTAATAATGAAAATCTTCTACCGGCAATTGAAACAAGTTTGGATCAACTTTTTGACTTTTTCCAAAATTCTGAAAACCAACTATCTATAGCTTCTGATGATGTCGAGGTTGCAAATGGTTTATCGTCAAGATTGCGTGACCTTGTATGGTCGATAAAAAATGATCGAATCGGTTCTTATAAAAGAGTTATTAACTTAACTTCAAAAAAATTCACCCCAAGCCATCAAGGTTTTTCAGCGTTATTGTCTTTGCAACAAGCCCTTTCAGGGCTGGATCGATTAGAGGTTCGTGGTCGAGATTCTGCTGGTTTGCAGATCTTGGTATGGGATCATGATTTAGGTGATGTAGAAATTCCTGAACAGCGATTAAATGACTCTTTATTTCGATCAGGATCAATTCGAAAGTCTTCAAATGGTTCTTTGTTGTTTGTCTATAAAACAGCTTCGGAAATTGGAGACTTGGGAGATAATACGAACGCATTAAGAGAGTTGATAATTTCAGATGATTTATTGGCTAAAGCCTTGTCTGCCAAGAGTGTGAAAGCAAACGTAGTTGGCCACACACGATGGGCAAGTGTCGGTTTAATTTCTGAATCAAATGCACACCCAGTGGAATCAATCGACACAGATGAAGGAGTCGTAACCATAGTTCAGAATGGTGACGTTGATAATTTCGCAGACTTAATAGCAAGTTTTGAATTGGGAATTCCGAATGGAATAACTACAGATGCAAGAGTAGTTCCCGAACTTTGGCAAAAAAATAAGATTAATGGAATGAACACGGAAGAGTCTTTTATAGAAGCAGTAAGGAACTTTGAAGGTTCAGTTGCGATTGCTGGAGTGGACGTTTCTGAACCAGAAAATATTTTTTTGTCAGTTAAAGGAAGTGGTCAATCCCTTTACGTTGGCTTAGCTGAAGATGCATATTTAGTTGCAAGTGAACCGTATGGCTTGGTCGAGATGACTAATCAATATTTGAGGATTGATGGTGAAGAGCTGATCAACGAATCCAATGAAAAAGGCCAAGTTATTAGATTAGAGATGAATTCGGCGGGAACTCTTGAAGGCATTATTAGAAAAACTTTTGCATCCGATGAAGTGAAAGTGCGAGAAGAAGATCTCTCACAGACTGAAATAAGCACAAGAGATATAGATCGAGGTTCTTACAAACATTATCTTTTAAAAGAAATTGAAGAGTCGCCTTTATCAGTCAGGTCCACTCTTAGAGGGCGTTTAGTTAAAGGAGAAAATGAAGAGTTCGATGTCAGAATAGGAACTGAAACTCTTCCAGACCAATTAAAACTAGATTTAAAATCCGGAAAAATACGAAAGATCTTTGTTATCGGTCAAGGAACCGCTGCGGTAGCTGGAAAAGCAGCAGCAACTGCGATTTCAAGTCAATTGAATAAAACAGAAATTAACGTAAAAGCTAAACCGGCAACCGAATTGTCAGCATTCGATTTGACCCCTGATATGTCCAATACGCTTGTAGTCGCCATCAGTCAGTCAGGCACTACGACCGACACCAATAGGACAGTTGAATTGGTTAGAGCTAGAGGCGCAAAAGTTATCGCCATAGTAAATCGTCGAAACAGTGATTTGACTGATCGTGCCGATGGTGTTTTGTACACATCTGATGGGCGAGACATAGAGATGAGTGTTGCATCGACAAAGGCCTTTTATAGTCAAGTGGTAGCTGGTTATCTTTTAGCCTTCGCTATAGCTGAAGTTGTTTCTGAAAATAAAAATTCTGGCAGAGAAGAAATTCTTGAGGCTCTTGATTCTTTACCCGAAGCAATGGAAGAGTTATTGGGATTACGTGGACATATCTCAAAACTAGCTAATCAATTCGCACCACCAAATCGTCATTGGGCGATCGTCGGAAGTGGCGGAAATGTTATTGCTGCAGAAGAGATAAGAATAAAACTTTCTGAACTTTGTTATAAGTCAATTGCTTCAGATGTAATTGAGGATAAAAAACATATCGATCTTTCTTCGGAACCGATGATTCTCGTATGTGCCAATGGGATCACAGGTTCAACAATTGACGATATAGCTAAGGAAGTGGCAATATTTCGAGCACATAAAGCTGCACCGATTGTTATAACCGATTCGAAACCAAATAAATTTCCTGATGCTCTTGATGTTATTTCTGTTCCTTCAACTCATCCGTATTTAGCTTTTATTCTCGCTACTATGGCTGGTCATCTTTTTGGGTATGAGGCTGCATGTTCTATTGATAGCCAAGCTCAGCCCTTACGCGTCGCGCATGCAGCGATTGAAAAACTTACAAACGACCGTCTTACATCACAGAGTCTTCTTTCAAATGATGAGATTTTAAATCATTTACGTGAAGATATTCGTAAAGTTTCAAACTTCTTTTTTGATGAATTACGTAACGGGCGTTTAAATGGTCACTTGGAGGCATCAACGTCAGTACGTTTAGCTTCTCTTTTGCGTTATTCAATGGGCGAGATACCTCTTGACTTGTATCAAATCGAGTTTGGAAGAGTTGGAACACCGTCTTTAGTAATAGATGAATTGGCTAAAGCCCTGGTACTAGCAATTGAAGAGCTAACAAGACCGGTTGACGCTATAAAACATCAAGCTAAAACTGTAACCGTTGGAATTTCCCGTAGTGATGAGAATTTGTTGAACGTTCCCTTAGTTGAAAGAGTCTTAGAGGCAGGGACTTCACGTGATTGCATTAGTTATGAGACTTTGAAATTATTGGTGAGCTTAGATACGGCAATTGATGAAGTCACTGGGTATACCCGTTACCGGATCAGTGGGTCGGATACGGACAATCCGACTTTAACAATTGTTGACAGAGACGGTGTTTCGGTAGGGATACAGTCACGCGTGGAACGAGATCTTGAATTAAAGGGAACCAAGCATATGGTTGCAGCAAGTAAAAAAGTTTTACTAACTAAGGGGCTTAGAGATGAAAGAACAATCTTGTTAATTCCAGAAGTCAAAGATGGTGAGACTACTGGAATCAATTTGCTTCACATTTCTTTACATAAACATTTAAGTATTGAAGATATAAGAACAGTTCTAACCGGTTACCACAACCGTTATGACGCTATCCAAGACGCAGTTCGAGAAACTGAGCCATCTTTTAGAGACGATTTTCTTTCTGAGCAAAGTGTTGAAGAATTGTTAATTGACTCGGTTGATTTAGTCGCTGAAAGATTAAGACGGTTTAATTAATGGTTAATAGGTGATTTTGTCATGATAGGAATTGGAGTCGATTTGGTTGACGTAGAAAGATTTCGTCGAGTTCTCTCGCGCACTCCTGGGATTGTGTCCAGACTTTTTAGGCCTTCAGAACGTGAATATGCTGAAAAAGCCGCTGATCCTGCACAACGATATGCAGCGAGATTTGCTGTTAAGGAAGCAACACTTAAATCTTTGGGTTTGGGTCTAGGTTCAATGCCCATGTACGACATTGAAGTTTTGCGAGAGCCTTCAGGGCAACCAACTCTGTGTTTGCATGGGAAAGCATTTTTGCGATCGAAAGAAGCAGGCGTGACTCGTTGGGAGCTTTCAATTACTCATACTGATAATTCGGCTCTCGCAACAGTGGTCGCGTTATGAGATTCTTTACCTTGAAAGCAGTTCTATTTTGATTCCAATTGCAGGTATCGAGGAGATGCGAGAGATAGACATATCTTCACCATGCTCTATAGAGGTTTTAATTGAAAGAGCTGGAGCAGCTGTGGCTCGTTCAGCTTTAAAAGAAATGGGTGGAGCTTACGGTCGCAGGGTGATAGTTGTCGCAGGGAAAGGTTCCAATGGAGAAGATGGGAAAGTGGCAGCTCAAAGGTTAAAAAGACGAGGTGTGCGTGTCCAACTTATCAAAGCTGATGAAACTCCTAAAGAATTGCCAGATGTGGATCTGGTTATAGATGCTGCATATGGAACTGGTCTAAAGAGACCATATGAAGCTCCTAGGACGAACTCCACCGTATTGTCTGTTGACATTCCTTCAGGAGTTGATGGGCATACAGGTCGTTCTATTGGGAGGCCTTTTAAAGCAAAAAAAACTTTGACTTTTAATGCACTTAAACCAGGCCATGTTTTTTCAGATGGCGTTTGCCTAAGCGGAGAATTGGAGATAGCAGATATTGGCCTAGATACCTCTTCCTTATCCTGTGGTTTAGTAACTGATACTGATGTATCTGGTTGGATACCAGCGAGGTCCAATGATTCACATAAATGGAAATCAGCTTGCTGGGTGATTGCAGGCTCTGAAGGGATGGGTGGAGCGGCGATATTGACAGCGACTGCTGCACAAAGGGCAGGGGCTGGTTATATTCGATTTACTTCCCCTGAAATTGAGATTCCAGAAGTTCCGTTAGAAGCAGTTTTATTTCCTGTTGAAACTGATTTATCGATAGATGAAAATGAGATCAGTCGTTTTAAATCATTTGTAATTGGCCCAGGTCTCGGAAGAAATCCTGCCTTGCTTAATGGGGTAAAAGAGTTAGTCAGTAGATTAAAATGTCCAGTTGTCCTTGATGGAGATGCTCTCCATGCATTTGACAAGTATGACTTTCCTAGCGAATCTCAAATAGTCATCACCCCTCACGAAGGCGAATTTGAAAAAATAATGGGCGAAAAACCAGTATTTGATCGTATATCCGCCGTCAGAAAGTGCGCAGAAGAAACTGGTGCTGTTGTTCTTCTGAAAGGACCTACAACAGTTGTTTCGGATCCAAAAGGAAATACGCGAATTGTAAATTCAGGAGATCAAAGATTAGCTACTGCGGGTTCAGGAGATGTTTTAGCAGGAATTATTGGAGCTTTCTTAGCAAGGGGAGCGGGGCTTCTAGAGGCGGCTTCTTCCGGAGCCCACATTCATGGTCGTCTTCTAGGTCGTTTGCCTTCAACAGGAGTTGCAGCAAATGATTTAGTTAATTGTTTAATCGAAACCCTTGTTGATATAGGGATTGATAGAGAGCTTGGAGTTTCTGATGAGACCAACCTGGGCTGAAATTGATTTAGAAATTATTTCAAAGAATACGTCTATTTTCTCTGAGCTATTGGACGATTCGACAGAGCTTTGTGCTGTTGTTAAAGCTGATGGATATGGCCATGGTGCTACAGAAGTGGCTAAAAAAGTTTTGGCTTCAGGTGCTACTTGGCTTGCAGTAGCTTTTGTAGAAGAGGCAGCTGCCCTACGAAGGGAAGGTATCGAAGCGCCTATTCTTATACTCTCTGAGCCACGTCCAAATGAAATGGAAGAAGTTGTAAAACTTGGTGGTGTCCGGCCCACCATCTACACAAGAACAGGGGTTGAAGCATTTTCTTCTGTCGCTTCTAAACAAGCTCCAGTGCATCTGAAAGTTGATACTGGAATGCATCGAGTTGGGGTTAGAGCAAACGAAATCATTGAGTTAGTTAACTATATGGTCGAGTCTGAAATTGAATTAGAAGGTGTTTTCACTCATTTCGCATTAGCAAGTACACCGAAAGACCCTTTCAATAAGATTCAAATAGAGCTTTTTGATCGAGTATTAGAGGAACTTGCTGACGCTGGACATGTTCCACAGTTGACACATCAAGCTAATACTGCTGCGACTTTAGAATGGCCTGAAACTCATCGCTCACTGGTTCGTGTTGGCATAGGACTTTACGGGGCTGAGCCCTCAAAATTTTTTACTGGGAGATTTAATGAGCTTGGGCTAAAACCTGCTGTTTGGCTGCGTAGCGAAGTGAGTTATTTACAAACAGTGGAAAGTGGAGAAGGAGTCGGTTATGGACACAGATGGCGGGCAAGCAAAAATACTCGAATAGCAACAATTCCAATCGGTTATGCTGATGGAATTTTTAGAGGCTGGTGGGATGGTGGTGAAGTTCTTATCGGAGGAACTCACTGGCCGATACGTGGCGTCGTAACAATGGATTCACTAATTGCTGAAGTTGATGAATCAATTGAAGTTGGAGATGAGGTTGTTTTATTAGGAGCACAGGGAGACAGTGTCTTAGCGGTTTCTGATGTAGCGGAATTATTAGGAACAATCGGGCATGAAATCCTCACCTCGCTAGGAGCTAGAATTCCCCGAAGGTATTGAGCCTTATGGCAACAAAATTAAAGGTCTTACTTCTCGAACCATTTCATAGCGGTTCTCATCAGGCGTGGGCTGAGGGTCTTATGAATCATACTCGGCATGAAATTTCTCTTATTTCTCATTCTGGCTCTTTTTGGAGATGGCGAGTAAGAGGATCTGCTTTGACTATGGCTGAAAAAACACAAGAGGTAGTTAATGAGAAAGGTAAGCCAGACGTCGTATTAGCAAGTGGGATGATTGATCTAGCAGCATGGTTGGGCTTCACGAAACGTTTTATAGGAGATCCACCAGTTGTTTTGTACCAGCATGAAAACCAACTCACATATCCTGTGCCTTCAGGTAAATCTCCGGATAATTCAATGAAGTTCGTTAATTGGAAGAATATGGCTATTGCCGATCAAATTTGGTTCAACTCTAATTTTCATAGAGAAAGTGTTAAAGAAGCTTTGCCAGAATTCCTTAAAAATGTTCCTGACATGTCACATTTGCACCTTTTGGAGCAAGTAACTGAAAAGATGCAGGTTGTGCCTGTAGGTGTTGAATTATCAGAAATCGCATTTTCAGACACTGTCCAGGATCCTCCTTTGGTCTTATGGAACCATCGTTGGGAGTATGACAAGGATCCTGAAGCTTTTATTGCATCTTTAAGAACACTTCATGAAGAAGGTATTCGATTTAATTTTGCGGTAACTGGAGAAAACTCTCCTCAAGATTCTGACGCAATAAAGGCGCAATTTGGAAAATTAAGCGATTTTATATTTAGTTCAGGTCATTTACCAAGGAGTGAATACGTATCTTTGCTCTCTAAAGCAGACGTGGTAGTCAGTTCTTCGATACATGAGTTTTTTGGGATTTCTATAGTTGAGGCATTATCAGCAGGGGCGATTCCAGTTTTACCTAAGCGACTTAGCTACCCAGAAATTGTGCCAGAACAGTGGCATGATTTTGTCTTTTATGAGAATGAAGAAATGACAGAGCGTTTGCGAGAAGTTTTAAATGATATAGAAAGCTGGAAAAAAAATGTTGCTGGCTTAGGGGAAGCTATGAGGCGTTTTGATTGGGTAAATGTAATCAAGTTTTATGACGACAAATTAGAAGAGATTTTTAGCGATGCTTGCTGAATTTTTTAGTAGGGCCACTTATGGAAAGTAGTTGCATAATTGAAGCGCGTGTAGTTCCACGAGCACAAGAGCAAAAAGTCTTATTACAAGGTGAAATTATCAAGATAAGGATTGTAGAAGCTCCGATCGAAGGAAAAGGAAATGAGGCTGTTTGTCGAATCTTGGCAAACAGTTTAAAAATTCCAAAATATTTGATTTCAATTCGTTCAGGCCATAAATCAAAAAATAAGAGAATTTTAATCGAGGGTCTTTCTGAGTATGAAGTGAAGAAACGTTTAAGCAAATTAGCTGACTAAATCAAATGGGATGTACCGTCGATAGATGAAGTTGCCAATTGAAGAGATAAAAATAGGCCATTGGACTGACACAGAAGCTAGGACAGGCTGCACAGTTATTAGATTTCCGAAAGGTGTTGTCGCTTCGGGTGAAGTTAGAGGAGGGGCGCCTGCTACTAGGGAGTTTGAATTACTGTCCCCCGAACGAACAGTTGAGAGTATTGACGCTGTAGTGATCTCAGGAGGTTCTGCATTCGGTCTTGGGTCTACTATTGGTGTTGTTGAATTCTTAGAGGAATTAGACGTAGGTTTTCGAACTCCGCAAGGTGCTGTTCCGATAGTTGTGGGTATGTCTTTATATGACTTAGGGGTGGGCGATTCATCTATTCGGCCAGGTCCGAATGAGGGCAGAATTGCTTGTTTAGACGGCGAAAGCAATAAGAAGGAAATACCAACTGGGAGAGTTGGTGCTGGTGCCGGAGCAAGCACAGGAAATTGGCGGGGTAAAGAGAATTTAAGTAATGGAGGCATAGGGATTGCTTCAGCTGAAGTT
>JASLTU010000025.1:0-18939 GCA_030742755.1 Acidimicrobiales bacterium
CATTAACACCTGCGGTGTCGAGAATGCTGTCAAGAACAGCAACTACACCCTGAAAAACCATTCCTAGAATGATCAGAGTGAGAATTGTTGACATCATGGAGAGGTACCCCTTTTATAGTTGTAATCGACTCGTCTCACCGGACAAGTCAAACTGTCACTTGTTAAATTAGAAGAATCAAATAGGCCTGTGGTGGATCCTGCTAGAACTTTTTCTAATATTTTTAGATTTTCCACTTTTTCTGATGGAAATGCACTAATATTGCCCGTTTATGCTAAAGATCACCGGTTTTAAGGGGAAAACATCGTCCAGTAGTGCTCTTAAATCTTTATTTGTCATGTGTTTTTTTCTTATTTTCGGTTCTTTTTTGGCACCTGATGTGATTGATATTTGGGCATCAACACAAAAAAATGATTTCCGCCGTGATTTAGCCAAAGAATGGTCAGATTCAGTAGGTGAAATGAGCAGAGACATCAAGATTAATGAAATACGAGAATTTTCAGAGCGCATACTTGATAGTTCCTCATCAGAAGAGCTGCTGCAACCGTTGGTGAAACCGGTTTTAACGATTAAAGAAGTAACTATTCCAATAAAAGACGAAATATTAGAAGAAAACGATAGCGAGGTAAGAACTGAAGAGAAATCAACGCCATCAAGAATTGAAAATGTATCTCCGTTACCTACTATTGCCCCGACAACTCTTCCTCCTCCAGTAACAGCAGTCGCAATAACAACCACTACAACTTTCGTCGACTCAGAATCTTTTATAAAAGCTCGAAGGATGGGAACAGTTGATGATCCATTGCGAGTACTTGCTGTAGGTGATTCCCTAATGTTGGATTTTCAATATGGTCTAGAAAGAATTTTAGAACCGAGAAAAGATATAAATATTGAGGGTAGGGGAGCGTTAGGTTTTGGTTTCACAGTTCCACACTGGGACTGGGAAGACGATGTGATACCTGACTACAAATCAATGGTTGGAAGAGTGCGTCCAGATGTTGTTATAGCAATGATTGGAGCCAATGAATTCCAAGGGTATGCAATCGAAGGTGAAGATCTCGAACCAGGCTCTTTCCGGTGGAATGAGGTTTTGACAGAACGAGCACATGATGCAATTTCTTATTGGATAGCAGACGGTGCATATCTCTATTGGTGGACGACTCCGAGAATGTCTGACCCTTCTTACTTGACTGACGATTTGAATAGCATTTGGGATTCTGTAGTTAGCGACTGGCATCCAAAAGCTGAAATGGTCGACAGTATGAAAGTTTTAGGCGACGAAGACGGGAAATTCCGTTGGAACATGGAAATGCTCGACGGTTCCATTATTCCTCTTCGTAAAGAACATGGCGTCCATTTTTTCGAGGTAGGAGCAGACGGTTTATCTAGACAGTTTGAAGAAATCTTGGAAAAAGACGGATGGGTTAAAGGTCGGAGGCCTAGTTCTTAATCTTCTTTTTTTAACCGCTCTTTCAGTAAGGAGATTTCTTCCACGAGAATTCGTATTCGATTCTCCATTCGTGAAAGTTCATAAGAAAAATGCATAGCTAGTAGGAACAGAAAACCTATTGCTAAGAGTAGAAAAAGAGTCGGTTGATACCATATTCCGAGTTTTTCAGCAGTCCAGTCAAGTATCTGGGGAACGGCAGAAATTACCGCTAGCGCTGTTCCAACTGTTAGCCACAGGATTGAATATTTTGCTTTGAGGGCTTTAAGTCGGACCAGTCTTACGATCAAGAATAAAGCGCCTAAAGCGAGAACGGCTATCAAAATATGTGTCGATGAACTCATAGAGTCAATCCTTTTTCTTTTTGCGAGTACCAGCTAGCACCACTATCAAAAGTCGTAAAAAGTAATAAACTAGGCGCAAGTTGCGATTAGATGCTTGCCCGGCAGATCTTTCTCGCATTTGAACTGGAATTTCTGAAATTTTAAAACCATTTTTTGAAGCTATAAGCAGTGCTTCTACAGAATCCATATATTCAACTGGGTATTCCTTAGCGAAAAGCTTGATTACTGGTTTTCTGAAAGAGCGAAAACCAGAAGAGGTGTCAGTAAATTTCTGACCTGTATAGATCCTTACTAGGAGTCGCAGAAAGTTCATTGCAGCTTTTCTGCTTGAACCAACTTTATAAGAGTGGTCAGTAGAAAATCTGCTCCCAATTACCATGTCGGCGCTTTCGAGTTCAGAAAGCAGTAGGGATATTTGCGTTGGATCATGCTGTCCATCTGCATCAAACTGATAAGCACAGTCAATTTCTCTATCGAGGCAGTAGCGAAAACCTAAACGAAGAGCGCCTCCAATTCCTAGGTTGAAAGGCATAGAAAGACAGACGCAGTCGAATTTTTTAGCGATTTCGGCAGTTTCATCCGTGGAACCGTCATTAACTACAACTATTAGATGCTCTGGGAAAAGCGCTTTAATTTCACTTATTACATTTGGAAGTGATTCAGCTTCGTTAAAAGCTGGAATAATAGCTGCGGTTGTCATAAGAAGCACAGTATCCGCAGTTGACCATTTTTCTTCGATATCAAAAAGCGTCGAAGTCTAATAATTCAAATTCGGCAAGTTCAAAATTGGTATTAGTTTCAAAAAAATGAACTACCAAATCAAGAGGACTGGGTTGGAATTTTCTTGGAATTTTCAGACCATCCATCTTGAAGTGGTGATTTTTACCCCAATAAGCGACAAAAGGCGTTTTGTGGTATTTGGCGATACCTGATGCAAGGAGTGATATGGGGAAAGGAACTTCATTCGGATTTATAGGAAACGTTTTGAGTAGAACAGCTATTTTGATTCCGCCAATAGAAACCTTTGTGGTCACGAGGAGGGCTGACTCAGATACGTGTAAATAGTAGTTGGCCTCTGGTCTCGCAAGCCTCCACTTCAAAAGTTCTGCGTTCCAGATAGGGGAAAACCCTGAAGGGTGCACAAAAGTTTTAAAATCACAAAATTCTTCTAGTGGAAATTTTTTGAGTTCGTTACCTTCCAATCGAAATGTTTCTAATTCAATTTTTGATCTTGCGAGTTTTAAAAATCGAAAATCGAGAGAAGGGAGCTTTCTCCAACCCATTGCTTCGATCATTCGTGGTGAAGATTGTGAATTTGCCACTCCAAGAATTCCATCTAAGTTACCTTTGATTCCAGCTTCGTAACTTTTTTCTATAGTTTTGCGAAACAACCCTTTACCGCGACTGTTCGGAGATACGGCTAAATCAACACCTACGCCTAATGCGAGTTTATTTCCGAGATTGTTTTCGAAAATTTTCGGAATCAAAGCGTAGTTACTTATTTGTTCATTTTCTTCAAGAAGATATCCAATGCAAGCAGAACCGGCAGGATTTTTCTGATATTGCCACCCCAGGTATTCAACGGATATCGAAGCTTTACGTTTGAACACGTTGTTTAACAGGTTTGCAGTTAACAGAAGATCTAAATTTTCCATTTTTTATCTTTTTGTAAATAAATCAATAAACACGCACTTAAAAAAAGAAGAGAAAATCCAAATACGAAACGGAAGGTAGCTCTGCCGGAGCAACTGACGGATTTGTGTACTGTTGGGTCTCCAATTTTTGGTTTTGGGTTGACATAAACATCATAGGAGGGGGAATCTTCAGTAAAAGTTCCAAAAATTGGGCTTCTGCAAGAAGCTTCTGGAGTGTTCTCGAATGAGAAAATTTCCCCACCAGGAAGAGGTCGTGAAAAAGGGACTAAAGAAATCCAGAGTCCGAGAACTATCAGAAGGGTTAAAGGAATTGGTAAAAATTTGTTTTTCTTCACAGCACGCTGATCCTATACGGTCGGTTAGCCTCACCAAATGTTTAGGAAATTCTATATAGATTGTCTAGTCATATCTGTTTGTTGTTTGTTGTTTGCCTGTGGCAGCGAGGAACATACTCTTAATGCTTCTTCCAGCGCTTACACACCATTAGAGAAACCTGGAACTACCAGCATTCCTATACCTGTTTTTGTTGAAAAACCTAAAGAAATTGAAGAATTATTGCCTACATTTCCGATACGTCAAGAAAAAGTAGAAAAAGTAAATACTGAAGAAATTACTCAACAGGAGAGCGACTTGGGAACCCACCAACAGGAGATTGGCTTGGAAGTTACTGAAAAGGAGTTCGAAGATACTGATCTATTTGAGGTGAGTGTTGTCCGTCGCCCAGAAAAAGATTCACCGTTAGACATTGTCAGTATTGGGGATAGTGTTTCCTTTGATGCTGAACCTGGTTTGCGAGCGGCATTGGAGAGCACAGGAGTGGTACGCGTAGAGACCCGTTCATTTGGGGGTATAGGAATTAGTATCGAAGGATTCGATCGCTATTTGGAAGAAGCTTTAATAAATAAACCTGAAGTTGTAACTGTCATGCTTGGAGGGTTCGATTTAAAGTTTCTGTCAAAAAATGAGAATACCTATGAGCGTATGCTCGTAGAGGCAGTAGATAGAATTTTGCAAGATGCTAAACATATTATTTGGGTAGGAATGGCGCCTACACCAGTAGAAGAAAATCTTGAAGAAGATCGCCTGTTATTTAATTCAATTATTAAGACTTTCTCCAAAAGTAATCCTCAGGTTCATTATTTAGATACTGACTTAATTTTGGGTGGACCCGAAGGTAATTTCCAAAGATTTCTTGAGAATGTGGAAGGGGAAATATCTCAGATCAGGAAAGTTAGAGATGGTAGTGACGATGGTCATTTATGTTCAGCGGGTGCAGCTTTGATCGGTGAGATTGTTTATGAAAAACTTCTGAACTTCGTATCTCTTCCGGAAAGGGCTACTGACTGGTGGTCGGGAGAGTGGACTAAGGATCCACGCTACGACGACCCGCCAGGGGGATGTGCTCATAGTTTCGTTAAATAGATTGAGACTTTTCGGAAATTTTTTTCATGAATATATCAATAGAAAATGCTGCAAGAACAACTAATGACGCTTCCGCTGCAGTGCGGTAGCGGGTATTTCCAAAAGCCAACGTAGCGGTAAATGTAACAATCGGAATCCAAGCAGCGGTTATAAAAAGAGTTTCTCTCTGCTTTTTCCATAATTTTAAGATGGCCATCAGGGAAAGAGGTAATAAAAGTAAGTATTGACCAAAACCTATTAAGGAAATTGCAAAAGAGCGACGATCGGCGAGCACGTCGAGGCGGAGTTGTTCAATGGGCTTGTAAGCACCCCACATCCTCCCGATACGTGCAGGGGCAACAACTGTAATGAACCTTTTTTTGTGCTCTGATATGTAATCAAAAGCTCGCTCACGAACAACAATGTCGCGTTGTGACTCATCAAGTAACTCACCATCTTCGCCATACGGAGGTGGTTCACCGCACTTAAGTTCCCAGTACCCAAGGTTCTGTCCATAGTAAGTGGAATCGCAATTAGCCTGAACTAAAACTGTGCCTGCACCATCAGATAGAAAAACGTTCTCTTCAAAGGAGTAAAGATTTCGAATCACCCACGGGGAAATTATAATAAGTGCCGCTAATCCGATAGAGAGATATCGCAGTATTTTTGTGCGCCATGAAATCTTTTCTTTAAACAGAATAACTGCAGCTACCAGAGGAAGATATATGAGTAGTTCAGCGCGACACAGAGCCGCTAAACCTCCAACACATCCAAAAATTAAAGCATTTTTCATGTTCTGGTTTTCAGCGAAAACTAAAGCGGCGAGAATACTTGCCATGGCTCCAGTTATTGCACACGTTTCTGCCATAAGTAGTCCGTCATTAATCCAAATGAATGCATAAGTAGCAGTTAGCGATGCAGTAATTAAACCAAGTCGTTCTGAAACAATTTTTCTTCCGATTAAACCAGCAAGAATTATTGAAGGTATTCCTAAGAAAATTGAAAATATTTGCTGTTGGAAAACAGTTGTAAATCCAAGAAAAGAACCGATTGAGAGCAGTAAGGTCCACATCGGTGGATGCCCGGCAGTCGGTTCTATGTGACCGATCGGGGTAATTACTTCTATTAGTTCCCCTTCAACGGGTACCGAATCAATAGCCCCGAAAAGGTAACGGAAAGGTTCTGTAAATCCAAGACCATCCGCAAAAATGTTTGCAGTTAGATGGTAGGAGGAAGCGTCGCCGCTCAATTGATTGTCAGCAGCTACAAGAAGAAAATATAAGAGGCGTATAAAAAATCCCAAAAGACAAATAAGTAACAGAATTTTGTTAAAACCTAGTCTTTTAATCAGATCATGTTTTTCTTTGGTTTCCATCACGGTGGTCACTATTGGATTCACTTCTTTCCAGAATATGGAGATTCCGGATCAACTATTTGAAGCTCAGACAGATCAATTGCCGACGCTATCTCACCAAGAGATTGTGATGAAGCCCCCTTAAGGAAGTCCCGCATTTTATTTTCCATGCCTTTTCGACCAATCCATGCTATTCGACTTGTTAAGCGTCCGACATTCTCTAATTGGTAGTACTTTTCTTCTGGGTCAAATTCCCAAGGATGACAGTAGGTCCAGAGAACCTCTTTATTTGAAGATTGTCGTACTCCTATTTTTCTAATGACCGAAGGGAAGAGTCGAAAGTAAGCGCCTCCTAGGTAAGGAACGGTAAAACCAAAGATATTTGTCACAGGGCACGGGAACTCAATAACAGAGTTCAACCACCTGAATGGTTGCTTCGGTAAGCCAGTCCATCCATAAAGCGGATTCTTAGCAGGTAGCACACTTGAAGAATAGGTAAAGCCGATTTTCTGCATAATGGGAACTACCCAACGAGTTTCACGCGTAAGCGACATTGTTGGCGCCCTGTAACCATTTACCTGTTGACCCGAAATGTCTTCAAGTGATCGCTTCGCCTCATCTAATTCTCGTTCAAAGTCATCTGGGTTCAGTAGTTGCAATGGTATGTGTTTATGGGAGTGTAAGCCGATTTCATGGCCAGCTTCTACAGCTTTCCTTATCAATTCTGGATGTCTTCCAGCCACATCACCAACGACAAAAATTGTTGCTCGGATTCCCATTTCAGCAAAAAGATTTAGAACTTTTTCTGTCATCAATTTTGAGCGGTCTTCGAAGTTATTTGAAGGTCGAAGATCTTCGACATCTAGAGTAACTGAAATATTTTTTAGCATTTTTCTACTTCTGACATAGAAACAGGTATCTGCTTCTTTTTTGTGCGAAATCTCCTACCCTTTTCGAAGAGAAACTGTACCCCAAAGGAAGCAAGAATTATTATTGAGATTTCAGCTGAAACACGATACCTAGTTGTTCCCATACTTATTGCGGCGAGCAGAGTAGTGATTAGTGGAATCGTCAAAATTGGTAGTAATGGTATTTTCCTAGCCTTAAGTCTGAATAGACCAAAGATTGATAAAGGGATTAGAGAATAATATTGGAAGAGTCCTATGAGCGAAAGGCTAAAATTTCTCCCCTCAACAAGTTTGTCGGCACGCAACTGTTCTAAAGGCGAGTAAACCCCCCATAAACGAGCTACACGTTTCGGGATAACATGCCCAAAAAGACGCCCTTTATGTTCAGCGGCGTACTCGATACCTCGTGATCGATATTCCTTATCACGGACAGATTCGTCGGTTGGTTCACCATTTTTTCCTACAGGTTGAGGTAGGCCACACAAATATTCCCAGTAACCCTGCTTATCCCCGAAGTAGGTGGCTTCACAATTAGTCTGCGCCAATAAAATCCCTGAACCATTAGAGAGGAGTACTGGTTCTTCAAATTGGATTAGATTTCTGACAACCCAAGGTGTCAATACTGAAGCAACGATAACTCCTACAAGAAAATACTTCGTTAATCGTTTTTTTAGCGTCAGATGTGAATTGCGCAGAATAGGTAATGCCAAAAAAGGGATAGCGATTATAAATTCAGCTCTTGTAAGAACTGCCAATCCTCCTATTACACCGAACGTTGTTATTAGGAAAAGTGAGTTTTTGTTGTAAAGACGAGCTGAGAGTCCGACTGCAATTGCCACTATTGGTATTACGAGAGTTTCTGACATTAAGAGTCCGTCATTTAGCCATAGAAATGCGTATATTGAAGCAATTCCAGCAGCAATCAATCCACTTTTCTCGTCGATTATTTCACGTGCAGCCCATCCGATAGCAAAAACACCTAGTGAACCTATTAATGCAGAGAAAATCTGTTGAATTAAAATACTGTCTAAACCAAGTAAGACTGGGAAAGCTAAAAGGACCACCCAAAGAGGCGGATGGCCGGCCGTCGGCTCGATATGCCCTACAGGCAGATTCTGATTAGTGGTTTCAGTCAAGTATGAAGGGTCTTCAAGGAAAAGTAGTTCTTGAGCCCCTCCGAACATGTATCTATAAGGTTCAACAAAGCCGAGACCCTCAACAAGCAAGCGCGAGGCGTGGTGGTAGTAAAATGCATCCCCATTTAAAGGGTCACCTTTTTCAACGAAAATCACGTACAAGAGTCTCACAAGAAAAGCGAACATAGAGATAAGAGTCAGCTTGAAGCGAAATGATTTTCCTTGAAATTTAAGTGGGTTAATCGGAAGATTACCTAGCAGCGAAATTGCTGTAGCCATTACTTAGAGGAAGCCTTCAAGTTTTAGTAACTTCTTCGTGATAATCCTGCTCAACGTTCACAGACCAAATATCGTGGTCAGCTCCAAGGATATTTTCAACACTTAAAATAGCGGTAAGCATTGAATGGTCTTGATTGTTGTAACGGTGCATGCCATTTCTCCCAACCGGGTAGATGTTTCCAGCATTTTCATCCAGCCACGCTTTAATGATTTCAACATTTTCGAAATAGTTCTTGTCATACATAGGGTAAGCCTTTGGCATTCTTACCACGTATGACTCTTCTACGCTTTCGGGATTTAATAGTCCTAGAATTTTCATCTCAGACTTACCGAGGCTTATTAGATCACTGTCAGGAGTATTCCAAATATCATCGCCTTCAGTTACGAAGTACTCAAGACCTAGACAAGTTTTTCCATCCTTGACTAAATAAGGAGACCACCTCCCGAAGTTTTGAACTCGTCCCACCTTTACATCTGGTGAATGGATGTAAATCCAATTGTCAGGAAAGCCCTCGTTTTCCGGAACTACAAGTGCAACTGTGATGTGTTCGCGAAAGGTGAGAGAAACTGCAGCCTCTCTTATCTCCTCAGGAGCTGGTGGGTCCATCGAAAGAAGAAGTTTAGAAATTGGCATTGAAGAAATTATGTGAGAACTTTTATAAGTTTCTGACCTATCTCGATTTTTCGTAACCACTTCAGTCGCGTTTCCGTTTGAATGTTTAATCGAAGTCACAGGGCTATCAAAGATAACGTCGCTACCTTGACTGCTTACCAGTTCATGACATTTCTCCCACATCATGCCTGGTCCTAGTTTCGGGTATTCAAACTCCTCAATGAGACTTGTTATTTCTTTCTGATTCCTTTTGGGCATTATTGAATTTAAAACCGCTTTAAAAAGGGAGAGGTTTTTTATGCGTTGTGCAGCCCAATCGGCTTGTATCTCACTTGCGTCAACACCCCAAACTTTTTCAGTATAAGTCTTGAAAAACATCCTGTAGAGACGCCAACCAAACCTACTTACAGTCCATCCTTCAAACGTACTTATGTCCGAAGGTTTTTTGATCCTTACCCAGAGATAGGAAAGAACACAGAGGAACGACTCAAAAAGACCGAGATTTTTCAGTGCATTGGTAGCTTTCAGTGGGTAATCGTAGAAACGCCCTTTATAAAAAATACGACTCATTCGGGGTCTTAATAGAAAATCTCCTTCATCAAGAATTTCATGCCACAGTTCAGAGACCATAGGCACTTTTGTGAAGAAGCGATGACCACCTATATCGAAACGCCAACCATCGCGTATCTCGGTACGGCTTATACCACCAACTACAGAGTCGGCTTCTAGAACTGTACTTTTTACATTATGTTTCCCGAGATGGTATGCCGCGGTAAGTCCTGCAGGACCAGCGCCGATAATAACCGGCTCAATATTTTCATCATTTTTATTAGTCACTAATACGGATCATAGGAGCCTGAAAGGAGATATAGGAAAATAGGTGAAAAATTACTTCTAGTCTCCCGAGATATTTGTCCAACTCATGTAAGGATACGATTTAATTGTGATTAAAAAACTTGATCTTCAACAAGACATGTTTTGGATAGTTGCCACGATGGGAATTATATTTGGCGCTATTTTTAACTTCTTGCCAATGACTCCTCTTTGGCTTGATGAAGCTCAGTCAGCTTCTATAGCAGGTGAGAGTTTTTCTTCTCTTTTAGATGCCCTACGACACGATGGACATCCTCCTCTTTATTACTTTCTTTTAGGGGTTTGGGCTGATTTATTCGGGAGTTCAGACTTTGCCCTAAGAGCGTTTTCCGGCTTTTTAGGTTGTTTGGTAATAGTGATGACTTGGGTTGCCTTTCGTATGCACATGGGCAGGAAGGAGTCACTGTTAGCTGCTTCATTAATCGCATCGAGCCCCTTCTCTATCAGATATGCGACTGAAGTTCGTATGTACTCTTTACTGATTCTTCTCTTGCTCTGTCTCTATATTAACTTCCAGAAAGCTACGCAAAATTCTAGAAATAAGAACAAATTTCTTTATGCGTTAACCCTTGCCTGTTTACTGTTAACTCATTACTGGTCTCTTTTCTTTGTCTCTGTGCTCATGCTTTCTTTCTTGATAAAAGTTAAAAAGAGCACCGGTCAAGAAAATAAGGACTACAAATCATTAATATTCTGGAGTCTTGGAGCCTGTGTTCCGTTTATTTTCTGGTTGCCAATTTTCTTTGAACAGATGGAACATACAGGAACCCCTTGGGCTAGAGCTCCAAGGCCAACTGTCGTTCTGGCCTTAACCATAGAAGCCTTCGGTGGAGGAAAAGGCTCAGAAGCACTATTAGTGGGAGTGGGACTTTCTTTGCTTACAGCACTCGGAATTTTCACGCGACTCAACAAAACAGATTCTGGACTGGAAGTTGGTTTGAATGAACTTTTTTGGTTGAAGCGGATTTGCTTTATTTCTATTTGCACAATGCTTCTTGGCGGGACAATAAGTCTTTTAACTGATACAGCATTTCAAGGTCGTTATGGGGTTTTCTTCTTTCCCTTTACGATTTTCGCTTCCGCTGTGGGATTGTCTCGCTTATCGCCAAAGGCGAGTCTTTCAGTCCTTACAGTTTTTTTACTTCTTTGCTCCGTTTCGGTCGCTAGAGAACTTTCAAGAGATCGAACTCAACTAGGTGAGATCGCTGATGTCGTAACCAGTGAAGGAAAACTGGGAGATTCGATTGTTTTTTGTCCCGATCAGCTAGCTCCAGCGGGGAACAGAATTCTAGGAGAGGGGTATGAATATTTTACTTATCCTTCTTTAGACACAGGGAAGAGAATTGATTGGTATGACTACGGCGAACGAAATCTAAATTCATCACCTTCACGTTTGGTAGAAGAATTTTTAGATAGACAAACGAGCGTGGAAAATATCTGGCTTGTATGGATAGATGGTTTCGAGACGTTTGAAAGTAAATGCAGTTCATTTAGATCTGAATTAAACAGGCAACTAAGTGGCGGGGAAACACTTGTCAATGCTGACGGTGATGACTATTACAATCCGGCGAACCTTGTTCGATATGACAGTAACAAGAGATGAAATCTAAAAGCCTCAAATTGCTTGAACGGGTGAGAGGCGACAGTTTCCGTCTGGATCTGCTTTCTGTGTTGCCAGCATTTATTCTCTCTAAACTCCTCGTGCTTTTGGCCTGGTTGTTAAGTAAGACATTTTCAGGGATCTTTAATCCAGCAAATGGGGAACGTTTCGATCGTGGATTGATGGCGTGGGATGGGGATTGGTACGCATCTATCGCCACAAACGGTTATGACAATGTTCTTTTGGAAGGAATAAGATTTTTCCCAGGCTATGTATTTGTTGCCCGTTTCTTTGATTATTTCATTCCAGGCTCAACTGCGGTTTCCTTGATAATCGTTGCAAATATTGCCTCTCTTATCGCTTTGTTAGGTATCAAAAAATTGGTCTTCATTGAAACAGAGAATGAGAGACTGTCGAAACGAGCCGTATGGATACTCTCTGTTTTTCCCTCTTCTTTTGTACTCACATGGGCTTATGCTGAAAGCCTTTTTTTATCTCTTAGCATTTTTTGTTTTTTGGCCCTCCGACGAGAACAATGGTTACGCGTTATTTTTTGTTCATTCGCTGCATCTTTAGTTAGACCTACTGGTCTACTTCTTACTATTCCAATTTTCTGTGCTGTCTGGGGTAATTGGAAAATCAGTCAAAGAAGAATTTCATTTAAACCGATGGTCGCTTTGATTAGTGGATTTATTGGCAGTGGAATATACGTTCTTTGGGCCTCGCTTCATTTCAATCAATCCTTTGCTCCCATGAAAGCACAAGAGTCTTTTAGAGGGAGTTTTGTAGATCCATTTTCGAGAGTTATTAAAGGAGTAATTCGAGTAATGACTGGCACTTCCGCAACGGAGATTTTGCACATTATTTCTGCCTTGCTCTTGTTAGCGCTATTGGTAAAACTTTTCAAAGATTGGCCTTTAAGATATGGGCTATTTTCGGGTAGTTGTTTGGCGGTGGCACTTGGAGCTGAGAATATAAATAGTCTCGAGAGATACGCATTAAATGGATTTCCCATAATCCTGAGCGTACTGTTACTGGCCAGTCAACCTAAATTTAGACTCGCCGTTCCTTTTGTCTCAGCTTGTTGCATGGTGTCATTGTGCACGTTTGCATGGTTAGGTGTTTACGTTCCCTGAGAGAAGTTGATTAGCAAGGTGGATTTTCAACACTCCAACGGCTGTTATCGAAAAATTCGTAAACAAGCTTTTTTGCACATTCATCGTTTAATGAGGGGGCATGTGTCCAATTTTCCCTTTGTATTAGAATCGCATTCGGCAGACTTTCTTTTGTCTTCAAAGACCAGGAGGCTGGTGTAACTGGATCAAGCAATCCTGAAAGTATTAGAGTTTCCGTCCTAAAGGATTTAGGGTTGTGTTTCTTTATGAGAACTTCACCAGGAGTCCAAATTGCACAGATTTCTTGAAGGGTTTCTTCTCGTTTACTCAGAGCCGACGCTAAAGGTGTCGAGTATTTCTCAATGGAGGGGTTATTTTTTGGAAGCTCGTCTAGACACTCTGATGAGTATTGAACGCCTTCGCTTAACGCGTCACCTTTTGAATATCCACTAATATTAATCGTCAAAAGGGACTGCATTGCTTCTGCCAGTCTCCCGTCGAGTGCCAGCATTACAGCTTTTGGAACAATATTTTTCCCATCCGGATGAGCAAGCGTTCTGACTAATTCAAACGCAAAAGTCGAATCATCAACAGTGATGTTACTTTCTGGGCCTGAAAACAGAATCGGATTTTTATTGAGTTCCCCCAGTAGATCGCCAAGACATCCAGATAAAAGATTTTCCGTATGCGAACAGTCATGGATTTCTTTACTTAACAAAGAGAGATTACATTCTCCTATTTTCTGACAGTTATCAAGTGCGAGATTGATTGCACGCTCCGACCCAGAAGGCAATGAGTCATACGCTGATACGTGGGGCGGAAGCGGTGAATCAAGAACAGCTTTATTTACGGCATCTCCGTCAATTGAAAGCAACTCAAGCGCAATACGCGAGCCGAAGGAAACGCCGTACAAATTCCATTTTTTAATTCCTAAAGAAACCCTAAGTTGAGCGATGTCTTGAGCTATTTCCTTTACTTGGTAGGAGGAAAAGTTAATCCCATCTGAAGAGAGTCGGTTTTTACATGCTGAAATTGAATCTTTGTTTAATCCCTGATCTACTTCCCAACAGTCCAAAGAAGGGCTCGACTCACCTGAACCTTTTTGATCAACCAAAATTAAATCATGCGTACTTAATAATTTAGAACGGGGTGTAAGCCATATATGTCGATCAATGACTGACCTTCCACCTGGTCCACCATGAAGAAAAAGAATAGGTTCATGTTTAGGATTGGGAGATTTTAGAACAGCAAAAGCTGTGGCCGAATTTTCCTTTTCGTGCATAAAACAGTCAACATGCACTTCCGTTGGTACTGTCTCTCCCGGACAGTCTTGACTCAAATGAGCAATCTCTTCTAGCGCCTCTTTAGATGACCCACAAGAAGCAGTAGAAATCAAGAAAAATATACTTAAGAAGCTTAAAGTAAGCTTAGTTTTCACCTCTAAAAGTTACCTCCTTAAAAGAGAAGCTAGTTCGATCATAAAAAATTGATTTTAATGTCACAGGTGCTCGCAAGACTATAAGTATGGATTTTAAACAAACAGAAAATAAATTATTAATTGATTGTAAAAACTGTACAAAACAAGAATCTCAGCATTGTGAAGATTGTGTGGTTACCTTTTTACACAAAGACGTTGAGTCAACTGCGGTAGTAATTAATTTAGATGAGTACCGCTCCATCAAGACAATAGTTGATTCAGGCTTGGTACCTCCGTTGCGCTATTCGGACTCAAGAAGGGTTTTTTAACGTTACTACCTCATAAAATTCCATAATGAGCGTTGAACCGAATAACAATTTGGAAGTTGACTATTTTGAAAAGATTTCAGATCTAGCGACAGACTTAGGTTTAGCTGCATTAGGTGTCACTAGTGCAGAACCCTTTGTGGAAACTCGTACTGAGATTGAACGAAGAAAAGAACTTGGACTTCATGGTGGAATGCAGTTCACTTTTCGAAATCCTAAACGTTCAACTACGCCAAAGATGATAATGAGAGAAGCAAACTCTCTAATTGTCGGAGCTCTTAGCACTCCGGCGCCGCGACTTGAAAAAGCACACACTGATGCAGTGAGAATAGCGGCGTATGCAAGAAAGGATTATTACAGCGTCCTTCGTAACGCTCTTTCTGTGATTGCTGAAATGTTGAAAAAAGACGGTTGGAAAGCACAAGTAGTCGCAGATGAAAATTCATTGGTTGACCGTGCTGCAGCTATTCGAGCAGGTATCGGATGGCATGGCAAGAATGGTAATGTTTTGATCCCCGGACAGGGGAGCTGGTTCGTTTTAGGTTCGATTGTAACGAATATTGCACTTCCGCCTAGTGAAAAAGTTCAACAAGATTGTGGTGTTTGTAAACGTTGTATCGATGCTTGCCCCACGGGGGCAATTATCGAGCCGGGAGTGGTGGATGCCAGAAAATGCATTGCATGGCTTGTGCAAGCTCCGGGAATAATCCCACATGAGTATCGAGAAAGCATTGGGCAACGTATTTATGGCTGTGATGATTGTCAGGAGATATGTCCGGAGGGGAGGGAAGGGCGTGATGTCGAATTTGATCAAGATGTTAAAGCCGATTACCCCGTGGAACAGATATTAGAAGCTGGAGATGAAGAACTTCTGGAACGCTTTTCTTCTTGGTACATAGCAGAGAGGAATCCCAGATATTTGAAACGCAACGCGCTTGTTGCAATTGGAAATTCCAACGAAACTGAGAATATTGAGTTTAAGTCTCTCTTGAATCGATATTTGTTAAATCCCGACCCTTTGCTAAGAAGTCATGCGGCGTGGGCCAGTATTAGATTAGGTCACAAAGAGCTTGTAGACCTAGCAAAAAATGATTCCGACCCTCTTGTCTTGGAAGAAGTTGCCTTGGCTCAGCTTGAAGGCTCCTTATGAGAAAACATTTACTTATTTCAAACGACTTTCCACCGAAGGTTGGAGGGATTCAATCCTATTTGTGGGAGTTGTGGAGACGTTTTCCATCTGAAGATTTTTCGGTTTACACCACACCTTTTTTAGATGATGTTGAATTTGACATGGAACAGCCTTTCAGAATAGTCAGGTCCACTAAAAAGGTTTTACTACCCACTCCATATATAAATCGAAAAGTTCAAAAGTTTAGTAAAGAATTAGGGACTGAATTAATAGTTTGGGATCCGGCATTTCCGCTTGGTCTTTCTGCTCCTAAGAGTCGCACCTCGTATGCAGTTGTTCTTCACGGAGCAGAATTAGCGATTCCTGGAAAGTTGCCCATTGCTAAATCACTCCTAGCCAACACTCTAAAAAAGGCCTCTTTGGTTATTTGCGCAGGTACTTATCCAGCGGAAGAGGCAGAGAAGATTGCGAAACAAAGTTTACCTTTGGCCATCATTCCACCTGGTGTCGATATCGAACGATTCCGTCCCGCCGTCCCCGGAGAGAAAGAGAAAATACGAAAAGATCTTAAATTGTCGGACACTTCACCGGTTCTTCTGGCACTTACCCGTTTAGTCCCCCGAAAAGGGATAGATGTTTTAATTGAGGCGGTGAAAATTCTTAAGAAAGATTACCCCGAGTTGTTATTACTAATAGGTGGAATTGGTCGTGACTTGAAACGACTAAAAGACCTGGCAAGGGATTCAGAACAGAACGTAAGATTTCTTGGAGAAATTTCAGAGGAATTTTTACCTGAGTTATACAGGGCTGCTGATATTTTTTGCATGCCGTGCCGTTCGCGTTGGGGCGGTTTGGAGCAAGAAGGTTTTGGAATAGTTTTCTTAGAAGCTGCATCATCGGGCATTCCTCAAATTGCAGGCAAAAGTGGAGGGTCATCAGATGCTGTATCAAATAATGAAACAGGTTTTATTATTGACGACCCTAGAGATCCGAGACAACTGGCAGAGTCGATAGAAACTCTTTTACAGGATTCAACAAGATTGGAACTTATGGGTTCGAATGCGCGTAAACGTGTAGAAGATAATTTTTCTTATGAGCAGCTATCAAAAAGTCTCATTGAGGCACTGGATTCAGCAACTCTGAAGTAGAATTTACACGGAGGCCAATATGAGCGATCATGCATATCAGCGAAGGATAATCAAAGCTTCTCCGCAGCGATGTTTCGACATGGTGTCAGACGTGGAAAAGCTCTCCGACTGGGCCGATGACATAAAAGAAGTAAAGATTTTAGTTCATGACGATAATGGACGTCCTGGTGACGTTTCGTTTCGTGCGGCGGCAATGGGGAGAAGTACTAATTACACACTCAGGTATAGCTATGGTTCTAATCCACTTAGGATCTCATGGCGTCTGATCGAAAGTGACTTAATCCAGAGAATGAATGGTGATTATGAATTTCACCCTTCTGGTGAAGATGATGCAGAAACTGAAGTTGTCTACGACCTTGATGTTGACTTATTAGTTCGTTTACCCGGTTTTGTTAAACGAAGAGCTGAAAGCAAAATAGTTCATGCTGCAGTAGATGATCTGAAGAAGAGACTTGAGTCGAAAAGCTAGGCCAAGTAACGGTTTTTAAAGTTTCCGCGAAAGTTTAATTGATGCTTCTCTTCACCGCATCAAGCCAGTTTTTGTAGAGTTCTTCAGTGAGAGAGTTGTTAAAGTCTGGTAAAAATGGTTCATCTCCCTTCCATAGTGTCTGAATTTCTTCTAATGACTCCCATATTCCAGAGGCCAATCCAGCAAGATAAGCAGCACCCATAGCTGTTGATTCAGTGTTCGAGGAACGGATAACAGGAATTTTTAGTTGGTCAGCTTGGAATTGCATTAGTAGATCCATTACTGCAGCTCCACCATCAACTTTTAGGCTCTCCGGAGTTAATGAGGCATTCTTTTTAATTGCTTCGAGGACGTCACGAGTTTGAAAAGCCATTGATTCAATCGTGGCTCTTGCTAGCTCGGCTTTTCCAACTCCACGTGTCAAACCAACAATAACTCCACGAGCAGAAGGATTCCACCAAGGGCTGCCTAGCCCTGAAAAAGCGGGAACTATTATTACGCCTCCATTACTTGTGCAGGTTTTAGCTAGCTGTTCCAGTTCAGAAGATTCTTTTATTATTTCAAGCTGATCACGAAGCCATTGAACCGTCGCCCCTGTCGAAAAAATAGAACCTTCGACTGCATATGTAAGAGGTGACTCAGAGTTCAATTGCCAAGCAACTGTAGTTATTAGTCCATCGTTAATTTGAGGTGTTTCTTCACCAATGTTTGTGAGAATAAAGGAACCAGTTCCATAAGTATTTTTAGTGTCACCAGGCTTAAAGCAAACTTGACCAAAGAGAGAAGACTGTTGATCGCCAATCGCACTTCTAATTGGTATTTTTTTCCCTAGAGGTCCTTCAGTCGATGTTGAACCAAAGTAACCAGAGGTTGCTCGTATTTCTGGAAGTGAGTCGACAGGGATAGAAAATATATCACATAGTGAATTGGACCATTTTCCTTCCTTCAAGTCGAACAGCATGCTTCGTGATGCATTCGATGGCTCAGTTGCATGGACTTCTCCGTTAGTGAGTTTCCAAATCAACCAAGAGTCCACTGTTCCTAAGCAGAATTTTTTATCAGAGTTGACTGAAGAGGATTTGATCATCCATTCAAATTTCGATGCAGAGAAATATGGATCCAACACTAATCCTGTCTTAGACCTTATTTCATTTAAGTGTCCTTCTCTTGTCAACTCTTGACAGCGTTCTGTTGTCCTTCGATCTTGCCAAACAATTGCATTATGTAAAGGTTTTCCAGAGGCATGGTCCCAAATTATGGCAGTTTCACGTTGATTAGTTATTCCGATTGAAGCAACTTCATATCCCATTTGCTCGACTTGTTGTGAGACTTCTTTTAGTGTTTTTGCAGCGGCTTGCCAGATTTCTTCAGGGTCGTGTTCGATAAGACCAGGTTCAGGATATATCTGCGAGAATTCTTTCTGTGAGATAGCAATAATTTCACCAGATGAACCCACTGCTAGTGTCCTGACACTTGTAGTACCTGCATCTAAAGCTAGAACTACTTGCAATTTTATTCCTCCCGTATTTATGAGAAATCTTCGTTAGTCATGAAACTTGCGTAATTGCTACATAGTACAGGAGCACCTTCTTCAGGAGGGTCGCCATCGGTAACGGGAGCATTTATAGCTTCAAGCGAATCATTTTGTCTAACCATAATTTGCACAAAGGAAATATCTGCACCCGCTATTAGTTCCGAGGCTGTACAGACGAGCATTGCAAAAGCAA
>JASLTU010000026.1:0-18355 GCA_030742755.1 Acidimicrobiales bacterium
TTTGCAAGCCTTAAAGACGAAGCTCCTTTGATTGGAGCTGCTGCGGTTTGGCTGAATACTAAAGGAGTTAATTAGTGCTGAAAGGTAAATGGTTGACAAAGCTCTTCTTTGCTCTGTTGTGGAAACCTTCATTGTGGTCTACAAGCATTAAGCAGATTTTTATTCTCGCCAAAAGTAGATGGCTATTGATTCCTCCCTTTCTGCCATTTCCTAGTAACGATTTTTTGGAATTCAGAATTATTACTTATCAGGGCGAGTCGGGAAAGCTGCCACAAACTGATGTTGTAATTAAATGGCTTACATGGGTAGCAGATTTAGAAAAATCAAAGAATTAATACCGTGGAAAGCTGGAGTATTAAAAGATCTCAAGGAAGTGTTGCTGATAGACATCTAACACTTCCTACCTTTGAGTCTCGGCAAATAATTATTCATGAGATAGATAGACCAACAATGGTCTTTGGAACTGCGCAGAAAAATATGTTCTTAGAAACTGCTATCGAATGTGATTATGTTTATAGGAAATCAGGAGGAGGAGCTGTCTTCCTCGAACCAGGTAAGGTCCTATGGGTCGATTTTGTTGTCCCGAGAGAAGACCCTCTGTGGTGTAACGACATTAGACGTTCCTCGCTATGGCTGGGTGAACTTTGGGTAAGAGCCATGAAAGACATTGGCCTTTACGGGGAAGTTCATAATGAAGAAATCCGAAAAACGGAACTTTCTCGATTTGTGTGTTTTGCAGGGTTAGCAACTGGTGAGGTCACAGTTTCAGGAAAAAAAGCTATTGGTATTAGTCAGAGACGAACTCGAGAAGGGGCGTGGTTCCAGTGCGCTGCTCTGTTTTCTTGGCCTGCGGAAAGAATTGTCCGTCTACTTCAAATGGAACCAGTAAAAAAGATCGTTGACGATTTACTTAAACTGGCCGCTCCTATTGAAGCAGATCCAGATGAATTACTGCTCTCACTTATAAAAAGCGTTAATTAGAACCTATTAAACCGTAATAAATCAAAGGAAATTGATTAAATCTCTTTCTTTTGGCGCGCCTGTTGACAAAAGTGGGGGGGTATACTAGAAATGTGGAGGAAAATGGGGCGAAATGGGAAATATTTCTTTTCTCTTGTTTTCTAGCGGATTTTCAATACAGGTAGAAAAAGGAAAACAGAATGCTTTTTGTCGGAACACATGAACATTCACTCGATGAAAAAGGGCGCCTAGTGCTTCCCGCGAAGTTCCGATCCCGCTTTTCCGCAGAAGCGTTTATTTCACCTGCAGCTAATTGCATTGCAATTTATACGCCTGAAGCTTTTGCGGAAATGGTGTCGCGGCTTCAGACGCAAATTCAGGAGGGAAGTGTGGAACCCAAAATACTCAGGCGACTTGCGGCTAATTCTGATGAACAACGCATAGACAGTCAAGGCAGATTAAGCATTCCACAACGTTTACGTGAATTTGCTTCTTTAGAAAATGAGGCACTCCTCTGTGGAGCGATTACACACATAGAGATTTGGAACCCCAGTGACTGGGAAGGAATGGCAGATGATCTTGACAGATCACTGGCAGATACTTTCTGGCAGGGGGGAGGAATATAACCACTGCTCATTTAAACAGCTCAATCTTCCGATTATGGATCGTTCTTCGGATAGCGGATGGAAGGCCCCTCCTCCACCTCCTCCCATCAAGATCTTTAAGAGAATTTCTTAAGTTTGGTTATCCGGGGAACGGTCGATAGTCGGAAAATATTCCAAAGGTAATTAAGTGAACAATAAATTAACATCAAACTTTAAGCATGAGGCAGTCATGTTGAATGAAGTGCTTGATGTGGTTGACCATATTCCTCCTGGGGTTTTTATCGATGCAACACTTGGCGGGGCTTCACACTCAGAAGGAATACTTGATAGGCGCATTGATATTGAACTAGTTGCCCTTGATCGTGACCATTTAGCATTGCAGGCAGCGCGTCACAGGCTCGAAAGGTTTTCAGAAAGAGTTAGATTTTTTCATAACTCTTTTTCTTCATTGGAGGAAATATTTAATGATGAAAGCATCCCTTTAATTTCTGGTTTCCTTTTTGATTTGGGGGTTTCTTCACCGCAGTTAGATAATGCGGAACGAGGTTTTAGTTATCGTTTTGATGGTCCTCTAGACATGAGAATGGATGTTCGTCAGGAAAGAACGGCTTCATATTTATTAAACAATTCAGACAGGTCGGAATTGCAGAGAATAATAGAGAAGAATTCTGATGAAAGATTTGCAGCGCGTATAGCTGCTTCAATAATTAGAAATCGTCCGATCAGCAGTACTTTAGAATTTGCTGAATTGGTAAAGAATGCCATCCCAGCGGCAGCGCGAAGGCGAGGCGGGCATCCCGCCAAAAGAACTTTTCAAGCAATTCGTATGGAAGTTAACCAGGAACGCGAAGAGTTGATTCAAGGAGTGAGTGCCTCGATTGAGCGATTACGACCAAAAGGGTGCGGAATAGTTATTTCTTACCACTCTGGTGAAGATCGGATAGTTAAGGAACTATTTAGAAATGTGGTAACTGGTGGTTGTAGTTGCCCGAGCAAACTTCCGTGTGTCTGTGGTGCAGTCGCAAAAGGCCAGTTGCCACATTCAGGTTTGACTGCTTCGAAGGAAGAAATAAAAGAAAATAGACGAGCAAAGAGTGCTCGAATGAGAGTTTTGGAGAGCTTATGACTGTCACGGTTGATCTTCAAATACCTCGAAAGAAGATAGTTGGAGCTGAGACTCGAAGAAAAAAAACTGGGATCACTTTTTCAATTTTTCTGGGTGTGGCCATTTCCTTTATTCTTCTATTTTCAGTAGCAGGCTCACATGCTTTCCTAGTTTCCGTTCAACAGGAAGTTGATTCTCTTCAGCGGCAAATAACGGAAGGAATGGGTAATTCTCGGGAACTGCGGATCGAGGTAGCCGAATTGAAGAATCCAGAAAGAATTCTTTCTGCCGCCGAAGGTCGTTTAAACATGTTGCCGCCGCCCAACAGGAAACAATTACGAACAATTTTCGAACTTCCGCCACCGTTGAACAATCCTTTCAGGCGATCAAGTTGATGTTCAAAAAAAAGAAAAACTCAGGGAAAAGATCCATGCCCTCTCATTTAAAAAGTTTTTTCCGTAGGTCTATTTTCGTTAGTTGTGTGATGATTCTGATTTCTGGAGGTCTGGTATGGAGATTGGTGCATTTTCAAATATTAGACTCCGAGCGCTATATAGCTCACGGAGCGAGTCAGAGGATGAAAACAGAAGAAGTACTTGCTCAACGAGGATCAATACTTGACAGATATGGAGTTGATTTGGCAGTTTCTGTTCCAAGGCGTTCTTTAGTTGCGGACACACGACTTGTTGAAGATCCAGTACAAACTGCTAAAGCTTTGGTTCAAATATTAGGTGGCGACTTGCTGGAACTAGAAAATAAATTGAGCAGTGGAAAACAATTCGTATATCTGTCTCGACAAGTAGAGGATCGTTTTGCGGATGCAGTTTTATCGTTAAAACTTTCTGGCATTTACACCCAAAAAGAACAGAGTCGAGTTAGGCCGGATGGGGATGCTGTACTTGCGATCATTGGAAGAACAGATATTGACGGGAACGGTATAAGTGGTTTAGAAAAATCTTATAACAAATATCTATCTGGTGAGAATGGAGTAAAAATAGTTGAGCGAGGCCCTAGGGGATCAACGATTCCGGGGGGAGAGTATTCTCTCGAACCAGCTGAGAATGGTGAAACAATTGTCTCAACTTTAGATCGCTCTCTTCAATTTGAAGCTGAGAAAATTTTGATTTCTGGAGTTGATGAAGCGGGAGGTCACGCAGGCCTTTTGGTAGCAATGAGACCATCTACGGGTGAAATACTTGCGTCAGTGGCGGTGGAACGAAATCCCGATGGAAAGATCCAACAGATTAGTGAACATCGAAGTGCAACATGGACTTTTGAACCAGGTTCAATAATGAAGCCGTTGACCTTTTCTGCAGTTATGGATGCTGGTGTGGCTTCCAGTGACTCAGTTCGGAAAGTAGCAGATGAGATACATGTTCATGACTCCGATTTCTCAGACTGGTTTGATCATGATGAAACAGACTGGTCAGTTTCTGAGATTCTTTTCAAGTCTTCAAACGTCGGAACTATTCTCTGGGCTCAAGAAATCGGACCAGCACTTTTGCATAACAAGTTGCAAAAATTTGGTATTGGAAGAAAAAGTGAATTGAATTTCCCTGGAGAAGCGAATGGAATTCTTCTTCCGGTTGAAAAGTGGTCCGGAACTTCCTTGCCAACCATAGCTATTGGACAAGGGGTTTCTGTTACTCCGATTCAAATGTTGACTGCATACGCAACCATTGCAAACCGTGGATTGAAGCCCGCGCCCACTCTTGTACGTGGTGTGGGGGATAATGTAGGAATGCCTGTTGATGCGTTAAATACACAACCTGAAAGAATCATTGAATCACGGACTGCTGAGTCGATAGTTGAAATAATCGAAACAGTGGTGAGTTCGGGTACTGGAAAGAACGCACAAATTCCTGGTTACAGAGTTGCAGGAAAGACTGGAACGGCATGGAAACCACAATCAGGTGGTTATGGAGAAGAGGAAGAGGATCGTCGTTATGTAGTAAGCTTCGCTGGATTTTTTCCAGTTGACGATCCTGAAATTGTAGCGTTGGTGGTAGTAGACGAACCTTCTGCTTCTGCTGACTCTGGAGGAAAAGCTGCTGCTCCAATTTTTGCAGATTTTGCCAAATTTGCAGCGCGGCAATTAAGAATCCCATCTGAAAATGAGAAAATCGACTCCTCTTTTTCGGAACGAGTGGTTGCTGTCACTCCAGCGCAAGCGGGATTATTGACTGCTAAGTTGGATGAATTCCCTATTGAGGAAATTCCTGAAGAAATTGCCGGATCTCTAGTTGAATAATGCTTTTATCGAAACTAACCGCCGACATTGAAGGGTTGCTTGATAGCAATCAAGTTGATCCAGAAATTAAACGTGTTACTCATGACTCACGCGAGGTTATTGAAGGTGATATTTTTTGCTGTTTAAGAGGTAAGACCACTGATGGCCATAATTACATCCAAGAAGCAATTGATTCAGGTGCTTCTGCGCTCTTAGCTGAAAAAGTAAGTGGGTTGGATATTCCAACGTTTCTAGTTGAAAATGTTAGAGCAGTTTTACCACTTGTTGCTTCTCGAATTGTTGGTGATCCATCAAAAGAAATAAATGTTGTAGGAGTTACCGGTACTAACGGTAAAACGAGCGTAGTGAGCATGTTGGCTGAAATATTAAGTACTTACGGAACCCCCACAGCGACAATTGGAACTTTAACTGGAATGTTAACGACCCCTGAATCTCCGGAACTTCAACGAGAATTACGAAAATATTGCAGTGAGGGAGTCGAAGTAGTTGCGATGGAAGTATCTTCCCATTCCCTTGTTCAGAAGCGAGTGAGTAAAACGCACTTTTCAAGTGTTGCTTTCACGAATCTGAGCCACGATCATCTCGACTTCCATGGAACGATGGAAGATTATTACCTAGCAAAAGGCCTTTTGTTTAGTAGAGAATTCTCAAAAAGAGGAGTAATTGCAACGGATTCAGATTATGGGCGGTCTTATTTCGAAAAAGCTATTTCAAGTGGAATGGAAGTGGAAGAACTTTCATTAAAAAATCGGAATGTCGTATTTACGCAGAAAAGTTCTTCTTTCGATTGGCGTGGAGAAAGGGTAACTATTCCGTTAGGTGGGCCTTTCGCATATTCCAATGCACTTGTTTCTGCTGAAATTGCTATTCAGCTCGGATTAGAGGTTGCAGAAGTTATTGCAGGATTGAATTCGTTAAATGGTGTTCCTGGGCGGTTCGAACCTGTATCACTCACGCAAGAGAGTTCAGCGATTATTGACTATGCGCACACACCTTCTGCATTGGCAGAACTTCTTGGAGGGTGCAGAAAAATAGTTGCTGGACGAATTATTCTTGTATTTGGTTGTGGTGGTGAAAGGGATTCGGAAAAACGTCCCCTAATGGGCGAAGTAGCGAGTGTGGGAGCTGATGTGAATATTTTGACAAGTGATAACCCTCGCGGTGAAGACGCAGAAAAAATAATTTCTGAAATTGCTTCTGGTATGAGCATAAAACCACGAGTAATTGAAGTGGATAGACGAAAGGCAATAGAACAAGCTTTTAATGAAGCCGAATCTGGTGACCTGATCGTAGTTGCTGGACGTGGCCATGAGGAATATCAAGAAATTGACGGGAAGAAGATCCCTTTTTCCGATAAAAATGTATTGCTAGATGTCGTTTCAAAAGCATCTTCTTCGGGAGAGCGATGATACGAATCCTTATAGCCGCTGCTATTGCTATGGTTGTTTCTTTGTTTTTAAGTCGAACTTTGATTTTTTGGTTGACACGGTTGAAAATTGGGCAACCGATTCGTGAAGATGGCCCTGCTGGTCACATTACAAAAGCAGGAACACCAACAATGGGAGGTGTTGGAATTGTGGCCGGTGCTACAGCCGGTTACGTCATTAGTGATTTATACCACGGTATTTACACTCGAACTGGAATTTTTGTGATGCTGAGCATTCTTGGAGCTGGAACAGTGGGGCTAATCGACGACTGGATCAAAGTGGTTCGTGAGAGAAACCTGGGCCTGAACAAGAAAACGAAAATGTTTGGACTTTTGCTTGTTGCAGTAATTTTCGCCATTTTGATGGTCACCTATTCTCCAGTTCATACTAAAATTTCTTTTACTCGTTTTGACTATCCTGGCTGGGAGATCGGTGAAGTTTTGTGGAGCCTATGGGCAATTCTTCTTATTTCAGGATCAGCAAATGCAGTTAACTTAACTGACGGGTTAGATGGTTTAGCTGCGGGAGCCGCTATTTTTTGTTTCGGCGCTTTCGGCGTTATTTCATTTTGGCAGTTTCGATACCCCGATTTATATGATGTTCCACATGCCTTAGATCTTGCAGTAATTTCAGCTGCTATGGCGGGCGCCTGTTTAGGTTTCTTATGGTGGAATTCCGCACCGGCACAGATTTTTATGGGTGACACTGGATCGTTGGCAATTGGAACCGGGCTAGCTGCACTTTCTCTAGCGACAAACACTCAGCTTCTTTTACCTATTGTTGCGGGTTTATTTGTTGTAGAAACCCTTTCAGTGATAATCCAAATATTGGGTTTTAGATTTTTTTCCAGGCGAAGAGTTTTCAAAATGGCACCCCTTCATCATCATTTTGAATTATCTGGCTGGCCTGAAACCACTGTGATTGTACGTTTTTGGATGATGTCTGGCTTGTGTACAGCTCTCGGTATAGGTCTGTTTTATGGTGACTCACTTCGCTCCGGAATAGTCGGATTAATTGCCGGTACCTATTGATGGGTGATGAGACTTTAGTACTCGGATTAGGAATTACAGGATGCGCCGCGAGTGAAGCACTTATCTCGCGTGGTCATGAGGTATGTGCTGTAGATGACTCTCCTTCAGAATCTATTAAGGAGTGGGCCAACAAATTGTCGCTAGAACTATTCCCAGCTCCTTTGAGTGGTAAATGGGATAATTTCCTTCAAAGATTTTCACAAATCCTCATTAGTCCTGGTATTCCTGACTCACATCCTGTCTTTGGAGCTGCTTCCCGGGTTGGGTCGACGATTATCGACGAAGGAGACCTCGCTAATGAATGGGATGACAGACCTCGATGTGCAGTTACTGGAACTAATGGTAAGACAACAGTTGTGACACTTGTTACGGAGATGCTTAACCGATCAGGTCTAAATGCTGTTGCGGCTGGAAACTTGGAAAAGCCAGTGCTGACAGCGATAGAAGATAGTTCGGCAGATTGCTTTGTAATCGAGGCATCATCTTTTCGACTTGCTCACTCTCTTAAGTTCAAAGCATCACCGTCAGTTTGGTTGAATTTTGCGCCTGACCATCTTGATCATCATTTGAACTTAGATACCTACTTGCAAGCAAAAAAACGTGTTTGGGAAGGTGTTGAAAAAGAATCTGATGCTATTGCGAATTTATCCGATGAGGTTGTGAAACAGTATTCGCCTAAAGGGGTTACTGGGTTTGGAATCGACGGTTCTTATTGTTATGTACAAGGCTTTAACTTGATATTCGAGGGAGAGTCACTACTTGATATTAGAGATTTACCACGAAGCATGCCTCATGATTTAGAAAATGCTCAGGCTGCATTGCTTCTTGCTAAAAAATTCGGAGCTAACGTTGGGTCGTGTGTTGAAACACTTGAGCGGTTTAAAGGATTAGAACATCGAGTCGAGTTGGTTGCTCAAAGAAATGAAATAGCTTTCGTAAATGACAGCAAATCGACGACTCCTCATTCCACGCTTTCTGCATTAAAGGGCTTACCGGGCGCTGTTTTAATAGCTGGAGGAAAAAATAAAGGAATTGACTTAACGCCTTTAAAAGAAGCTAAACCGCTCGCTGTTATCGCTATGGGTGAAGCTGCTGAAGAAATAGTGAAAATTTTTGAAAATGAGTGCAGCGTTGAAGTTGCTAGCACGATGAGCGAAGCAGTTGAAAAGGCTTATAAAAAAGCACTACCCAGAGGAACTGTTCTTTTATCACCCGCCTGCGCTTCTTTTGACTGGTATGAATCTTATTCTGAAAGAGGTTCAGATTTCATCAGAGCAGTTTCCGAACTGGAAATATTCTAGGTTGGCTTGTGAATACTAAAACCTCTACTGGAAAACATAAGAAAATTTTAAGCATTTCAGCAAATCCACCCGGATTCCGTTCTCTACGTTTCGTTGTGTTAATTACAGCGATGATCATACTTATCCTTCTAGGGGTTGTAATGGTCCTTTCAGCCTCATCGGTTAATGATCTTCGTATTTTCGGTGATACTTGGCACCATTTAAAAAGACAAGTTTTATGGCTCTTGTTGGGGATTCTTTCGATGGCAGTAACGATACGAATCGATTATCGAAAAATTAGAAAATTTTCTATCCCACTTTTACTTTTCTCGTTAGCTCTATGTGCTCTTGTGTTGTTTCCAAGTGTCGGAATTACGGCTAATGGCTCGGCTAGATGGATCGGTATAGGGTCGTTCACTTTTCAGCCTTCTGAATTCCTTAAGTTGGCAATAGTTATTTATCTAGCGGATTTGTTCTCTGGATCAAAGAAAAAAACAAATGTGACTATAACTTCAATCAAGAAATTTCTACTAGTTCTTGGAACAGCGGCAGCTCTTCTCATGCTTGAGCCAGATTTAGGAACGACGGCTATCATCGCTGCAATTTCATTAACTGTTCTATTTTTTTCTGGCTTCCGTCTTAGAAATCTTCTTGTAATGGGAATTTCAGGAGTTGCTTTGCTTTTCGCAGCAAGTTACTCATCGGGCTACAGACGAAGGAGGCTCTTGGGAGTTTTAGATCCATGGCAGGATCCGACTGGTACCGGATGGCAAGCTCTTCAATCAGCGGTAGCTATTTCACAAGGTGGAGTGAGTGGATTAGGACTTGGGGAAAGCCGAGCAAAGTGGGGATTTCTACCATTTTCACATACTGATTTCATCTTCGCAATTGTTGCTGAGGAGTTGGGTTTTATTGGAGCTTGTTTAGTGATTCTCGCATTTTTATCAATAGGTTTGGCAGGTTTAGCTTCTGCTTTTAAAGCTCCGGATAATTTCGGACAACTTTTGGCGGCAGGTATAACGGCTTGGATAAGTATTCAAGCATTTGTGAATTTAGGGGCGGTTCTGGGGATGTTGCCTATCACAGGTGTTCCGCTTCCTTTTGTTTCTTCCGGTGGAAGTTCTTTAGTTGTAACTATGGCTGCGTTTGGAATTTTATTGAATGTTTCAAGGCAGACGCGATGAGTAAGGATAAATGTAAATGATTTCAGGTGCTTGTCGTGTCTTAATTGCCGGAGGGGGTACTGCAGGCCATGTTATTCCAGCAGTAGCAATAGGAAAAGCTCTTTACAGTAAAGGGGTTTTGAAAAAAGAAAATGAAATCCATTTCGTCGGAAGTAAGAGGGGAACGGGTAGAGAAATTGTTCACGAAGCCGGCTTTGAGATGAGTGTTCTTCCCGGACGCGGAATACAAAGAAAGCTTACTTTTCGGAATGTATTATCGACTCTCTCTTTACTCTCCGCGTTTTTTAGAGCTTCATTAATGATCCTTAAGGCTAAACCAGAAATCATTGTCGTGATGGGAGGTTATGCAAGTCTTGCTTGCGGTTTAGCGGGAAAGCTTTTTAACGTGCCCTTATTAGTAGCCGAACAGAATGCGGTTCCAGGAGCTACTAATAAAATCATCGCGCGCTTCGCTGAAGTGTCAGCTGTTTCCTTTGAGGGCGTTAATCTTCCGCATTCCGTGCTGACAGGAAACCCACTTAGGTCTGAAATCTTAAATTTTATCGAGTCCGATTCTCGTAAGGAAGTTCGGAGAGAGTTGGGAGTCGATGACAGAACAATGATCACGGTTTTTGGCGGCTCTTTGGGAGCACACCATTTGAATGAGACGGTATTCGAATTGTCTGAACTTTGGGAAGGTAAAGCTATTTCTATTTACCACGTTGTGGGGGCACGTGATTGGCCAGAATTTTCTCAATTAGAACAAAAATCAATTGGTGATGTCGAGTACAAAATGATCGAATACTTGAGTGACTTAACAGCACTAATCGGAGCAGCAGATTTAGTCATTAGTAGGGCAGGTGCGACAAGTGTCTCAGAAATTACTGCTTTGGGAGTGCCCTCAATACTTATTCCTCTTCCAAATTCTCCGGGAAACCATCAAGAAAAAAACGCGCTCTTTTTTGAAAAAAATGGTTCAGCGATGCTTCTTCCGGATAATGAACTTAGTTGCATTTCCCTATCCAATAAGATTAGTTATTTATTGGAAGATGAATCAATTTTACTAGAAATGAGCAAAAGAACGAGAGCTGTTGCTCATTTAACTGCTGGGGATGACATGGTAGATCTGATTTCGAACATCATTGAAAGAGAGTCTTATGGTAAATGAAGAGGTGGATCTTTCTGTAAAAAACTCTGTTCATATTATCGGCATTGGTGGAGCTGGAATGGGAGCAATTGCTGAGGTGCTTGCAACTATGGGCCATGTAGTAAGTGGGTCTGATATCAAAGACTCGCATCGTCTGGATCGATTAAGGGCATTTGGGGTTGAAATCTTTATAGGACATGATTCGAAAAATGTTAAAAGTGTTAACTTTGTTGCACGCTCTACGGCAATTTCAGATTCAAACATTGAGTGTTTGCAGGCCGTCGAGAATGGAATTCCTCTTTTAAGTAGAGAAAAAGTTTTGAGAAGTATTTCTAAACTTAAGGATTCGATTGCTGTTTCAGGGACTCACGGGAAAACAACTACTTCATCGATGCTTTCACTTGTGCTACGTGAAGCTGGATTAAAACCTTCGTTTATTATTGGGGGAGAAGTGAATGAGATTGGAACTGGAGCGGTCTGGGATGAAGGGGAGCTTCTTGTAATAGAGGCAGATGAAAGTGATGCATCTTTTTTGGGTTTGAAACGAAAGTTGTCAATCATTACCAATCTTGAAGAAGATCATCTTGAGTATTTTGGAGGATTCGAAGCCCTTTATGAAGCGTTTGTGAAATTCGGAGATGAAACAGATGGAGTTGTTTTACTTGGAATTGATGACGTTAATTCACTACGGCTATCCAATGAAATTGAGGCAACGACAGTTGGTTTTAATCCTCTTGCAGACTGGAGAATAGAGTTAACAAAGGAAACATGGAAGGGCTCTGAGTTTTGCATCACAGGTGAAGAAACCTTAACGCTTTCAATTCCCATACCAGGAGTGCATAACGTAAAAAATGCTTCTATAGCGGCAGTAGGGGGATTCATGTCGGGCGTTGAACCGGCGATCATTGCGGATGCTTTGAGTGGTTTTGGTGGAGTGGCTCGTCGTTTCGAACATAGAGGAAGTGAGAACGGTATTGTTTTTGTGGATGACTATGCGCATTTACCTTCTGAAGTTGAAAGCACTATAGAGGCAGCCTGCAGCGGTGACTGGAATCGAATTTTTGCTGTTTTTCAACCACACCGTTACAGTCGAACGGAATCTATAGGAGCGACTTTCACAGATTCTTTTTCAAAAGCTGATCTTGTAGTAATAACAGATATTTTTGCGGGAGGAGAAATTCCTCGTCCAGGAGTTTCCGGTCTTATAGTTTTTGATGCGGTTAAAGAGAAGTATCCCGATCTCGATCTTCATTACCTTCCGAACCGTGCTGAAGTCGTTAATTTCCTAGTTGCTGAGTTGTCTGACGGGGATTTATGTCTAACGATGGGCGCCGGTGATATCACTTCTTTGCCTGAAGAAGTCAAATACGGTCTGGGTCAGTCTCGTGTTTGATGAAAATCTCAATGCTTTTCATGCGGAGATTGATGAAAGTATTCCAAGTGATCTAATTATTGAGAATGCGCCTTTATCGGATTTAAGTACATACAGAGTAGGGGGTCCTGCTGCACTATTGGTAAAAGTAGAAGAAGAATCGAGCTTTTCTGCGATATCAAAAGGACTAGCGAAATTTCCGCTGCCTGTACTGATCATGGGTAATGGTTCGAACGTTCTTATTTCTGATACTGGTTTCAGGGGAATTGTTTTAAAACTAGGAGGATTTTTTGAAACGATTGAAATTAAAGACACGACTGTAAAGGCCGGTGCTGCCGCAAAATTACCAGTCGTGGCTCGGGAAACCGTGAAGTTCGGTTTAAGTGGTTTTGAATGGGCGGTAGGTGTTCCCGGGAGTGTTGGTGGTGCTGTAAGGATGAATGCAGGTGGCCATGGGAGTGATATGGCTGCTTCTTTAATTGAAGTGACGATTCTGAATTTACTTAATGGTTCACTATTAACTGTTCCAGCTTCGGAATTACAGCTTTCCTATCGTCATTCATGTATCAAAAGCACTGACTTGGTGATTAATGCAACGCTTAAGTTGATGATGGGTAACAGAGATGAAGGTGAACGCCTCTTAAAAGAAATTGTTAAATGGCGTCGTGAAAATCAACCCGGAGGACAGAATTCTGGATCTGTATTTACAAATCCAAAAGGTGATTCGGCTGGTCGTTTGATAGAAATCGCTGGATTAAAAGGCTTACGAGTGGGTTCTGCCTGTATTTCTGAAAAACATGCCAATTTCATACAAGTCGACGAAGATGGCAGTGCAGAAGATGTTAGAGAGTTAATGTCTTTAGTTATCAAAAAAATTGAAGAAATTCATTCGGTTACCCTGAAGCCAGAAACACTTTTAGTCGGTTTTGATCGTGATTCTGTGTGAAAGTTGAAACTAAAAATTTTCGAAAAGCTATAGGTATTGCGATAATTTGTATTCTCCTACTCGGCCTCTATTCTGCTACCCAGTCAGAGTTACTGGATGTTGATGAAATAGACGTGCTTATAACGGGAGGGAATGAAATAAGTTCAAATGAGGTGGTTGCTTTAAGCGGGATTTCACTTTCGCAATCGATGATTTCAGTTAATTCTGATAAAGCTGAGTCCTTAGTACTGATGAATCCGTGGGTGGATGAGGTTGATATAAATAAGGAGTGGCCTAACAGGGTTTCGATTTGGGTAAGTTTGCGAAACGCATTTGCTTATGTAAGTACACTTGAGGGCAAATTTGCAACCATTGATGCCGACGGAATCGTTTTAGAACTTTCTAAATTTAACTCATCTGATGATTTTGTGACTCTGATTGTTGAAAAGCTAGCTAATCCGGGAAGTAAAATTAAGGGCATTGAAATGATGCTCAGGGCAACAAGGGCTATCAGCCCTGATTTACAGCAATGGATAAAAATCATTTCGCCAACTGCGTCTGGTGTTCGAGCGGAGATGCAAGGATCTGTCTTTGTGAGATTGGGTGTCTCGGACGATTTCACGACCGCAATGACTGATTTGAAAGCAGTTCTTGGTCAGGTTGAGCTGATGTGTATACAGAGTATTGATGTCAGCGTCCGGGAAAATCCAATAATAGAAAGGGATAATTCAAAGTGTTGAAGGAATTTCACTAAAGGGTTGACTTTATAGTTCACTCCACGTAGTCTCATAACCACTAGGAGGAGTCAGGAGGAACCTTAAAGTTTAACTTTAAGGTTGGGCTTTCCGTTTAGAACAGTAAAAGACTTTCAATCACTAAGTGGATGGAGAAATGATTGTGACAACACCACAGAATTATCTAGCAGTAATAAAAGTGGTTGGAATAGGCGGTGGCGGTGTGAACGCTGTTAATCGCATGATAGATGTCGGTTTGAAAGGTGTTGAATTTATAGCCATAAACACCGATGCGCAGGCCTTACTAATGAGTGATGCGGATGTAAAACTCGACATAGGTCGAGAATTGACTCGTGGGTTAGGAGCAGGAAGTGATTCTTCGGTTGGTAGGCAGGCGGCTGAAGACTGTCGTGGCGATATAGAAGAATGTCTTGAAGGCGCCGACATGGTTTTCATTACTGCTGGCGAAGGAGGAGGCACCGGAACTGGAGCAGCACCAATAGTAGCTGAAGTAGCAAAGTCATTAGGAGCCCTAGTGATCGGAGTAGTTAGCAGACCGTTCACATTTGAAGGAAGAAGGCGATCAATGGAGGCTGACGCCGGTATCGCTGCACTTAGAGAAGTGGTGGATGCACAAATTGTGATTCCAAATGAACGCTTATTGTCAGTTTCTGACGAAAACACTTCCTTGATCGATGCTTTTGCTATGGCTGATGAAATTTTACTTCATGGTGTTCAAGGAATAACCAGTTTGATCACTACACCTGGACTCATCAACACGGATTTTGCAGATGTTAAGCAAGTCATGCATGAAGCAGGTTCGGCGATAATGGGCGTTGGTGAATCGTCAGGCGACAGTGCAGCCTTGCATGCAGCACGAAAAGCTCTTTCTAGTCCACTTTTAGAAGCTTCTATTGAGGGAGCTCAGCGAGTCTTGTTAAACATTACAGGTTCCTCTGAATTGGGAATAATTGAGGTTAGCCAAGCTGCTGACGAGATACATGGAGTCTCACACCCCGATGCAAATATTATTTTCGGAACAGTTATTGATGACGAGATGGCTACAAATGTTCGTGTGACAGTAATCGCGGCTGGTTTCGACCGTTGGGACAGCGACCGTGTTAGGAAACCTTCTAGATCTTTATTTAGAAACACTGATGAAAAAGAAGAAGGATTACTTGCTGATGTTTTTGGTGAAGAATTCGATGATGAGGACGGCTTGGAAGTCCCTGACTTTTTGAAGTAAAAATTTTGAGTGGCAAGAGAGCTTTTTCGACAGACTTTATCTGACGGAAATTTAATTGTTTCTTTAATTTCCGAAATTGAAGACGGTGATTTTTCATCAGATCAAGATCGAAATAGAAAACTAAAAGAGAATCAGTCAAGAATTCGTGACGGTGAGTGGAATTGGCTTTCTCAAGAACATGGAACCGAAATTATTTGGCTCGATGGAAACAAAGGAGCTTCTGGTATTAGAGGTGATGCACTTGCAACCTCTTCTTTCCAAAAAGTAATTGCTATAACAGTTGCGGACTGTTTGCCTCTATTACTAATAGAGGCAAGTGGTATTCTCAGTCTTATTCATTTAGGTTGGCGTGGTATCGAACAAGGTCTCTTAGAGAAAAGTATCCAATTAATTAAGACAATGAGCAATGAGCCGCTGAGTGCTGTTTTGGGGCCGTGCATTAATCCTTGTTGCTATGAATTCGGTCAAAATGAAATGGACACTCTTGTTGAGAAGTATGGGTCCAAAATAGTTGGTAAAACTCTCGCTGGTTCTCTTTCATTGGACATAAAGGAATGTGTTAGGGGAATATTGACTAGTTCTGATGTGGATATCAAATATGATGACCCTTTTTGCACAAGTTGTGATCCACGTTATTGGTCTTTTCGTTCAGAGGGTACTGATAAACGCCAGGTGATGATTGCATGGAAAGAGGAAACTGGGGAGGAGATTAGGAGAAAATGAAGGGTTCTTACATTGAAGAAGTGAAAGAGAGGGCTCAAGAGTTAGCTGAAGCGGTACATACGAAGAGCGGTGGAAATGCCATCTTGCTCCCAGTTACAAAAGGTTTTGGTGTGGGGGAGGTGCAGGCGATGTTGGAAGTGGGTTTAACTAAAGTCGGAGAGAGTTATGCGCAGGAGATGCTTGAGAAAGCAGAAATCATCACTGACGACAGACTCGCTTGGCACATGATAGGAAGAATACAACGGAATAAGGTTAGAAAATTATCAGAAACTGTGGATCTTTGGCATTCCGTGGATCGAGAAGAGTTAATCACTGAGATTTCTAAACATAAAAGTGATTCAAAAATTCTAATCCAGGTGGATATGAATGATAGGTATGAACAGGGAGGATGCTCTCCGGAAAATGTTCCGAATCTAATTGAATTTGCCTCTGATATAGGTGTAAAGGTAGAAGGCTTGATGACTATTGGAGTTGATCAGGATATTGAGGCGACTCGAAATATTTTTTCTGAGTTGGCTAAATTATCTAAAAGAATGGGTTTGAAGGAAATTTCTATGGGAATGTCGAATGATTTTGAAATAGCAATCGATTACGGCGCAACCATTTTGAGAGTTGGGAGGAGTATTTTTGGTGAAAGGGCAAAAAAGTAGAAAACTGTATATTTATCTCTTCAAGGTGATACTTTTTTCTTCAAGCCTAGAGTTACTATCCATTTAGCTATAACTTAGATGTACGGAGGCGTTATGTCATTTTGGCAAAAGACCATGCTCTGGTTGGGTTTAGGGCCAGATGAAATGTATGAAGGGATGTCTGATGGCGTCCGACCTCGTAGTTGGCCTCCTGAAGAGAACAGTGAAGAAATTGCTCCTTCAAAATCGACCAGAACTCCTATAAAAGCAAGATTGAAGGAAAATTTTACGGAGCAAAAGCCTTTATTGGTGGAGTCGACTGGAACTGTTAGGCCTTTGCGTGCCGCACGCACTACCAAACCTAAGACGGAAGAACCAAAAAGCTTTAACGAGGTAACTGCTTTCGCTGACAGATATATCTCTGGAAATGCTGTTCTTGTTAAATTGGGAGGTGTTGAACATGCTGTTGCACGACGGATCATCGATTTTGCGAGTGGTTTATGTTACGCAGAAAAAGGTGAAATGGAAAGAATGGGAAATCAGGAGTACTTGTTGATTCCAAAAGATGCAACGGTAGATCCTGAGACGAGGGAAAAATTAAAAGAAGAACTTAAGAATATGTCGCAGGGATAGTCCGATGAGCAGTGTTATCTGTCTTTTGTTGCAAATCTATTCCTTGTTGATACTTGTGAGAGTTGTTTTTAGTTGGTTTCCTGTTTCGCCTAATGGAACAGCTGCTGTAGTTTCTGGATTTCTGTCGTTCGCAACCGATCCTGTTCTTCGACCCTTACGTAAAGTGCTACCTCCGATTCGTTTTGGTTCTGCGTTAATGGATTTGTCGCCGATTGTTGCATTTTTTGGAATAACGTTGCTGCAAAATTTTATTTGTGGTTAACAATCTTCTAGCGTTCTATTTCTAGCGACTTAAGTGCGTTAATATTTACTAATGATGAATGATGACGTTGTTGAATATTTGGAAACTGTTGAATTGAAAACGAAGATGCGCGGTTACGACCAGATAGAAGTCGATGACATCTTTGATCGAGTTTCTGAAGAGATAAAAGTTCTACGTGAAAGTTTGAAGAACTCAGAAGAGAAAGTGCGTGTAGCAGAAGAACATTTAGATTCAGAAATTAAAAGATTGACTGTTAGAGAGAAAGAAGTTGAAACGCTTATTAATGAAGCCAAAGATCAGGCATTAAAAATTGTAGATAATTCACGCTTGGAAGCAGAAAATCTTCGTACCTCTACTGAGAAAGAACTCTACTTATTAGCGACTGAAGAGCGTGAAAAATTAAAAAATCAGCTGTCAGCGATTGAAACTCGTCAAAACGAAATTAAAAGTAACGTTGACTTGTTCGAGGATCAGTTTTCTGCACACCGTGAAAGAATTTTGAGAGCACTTGGTGATATGCAACAAGCTATTAAAAACCTTTCGTTACTTCCCGGAAATCTAGATCTAGGTTCTGAAACTGTAGATATTTCAAAGGATGATCAAATTCCTACTATTTAACAGCAAATATAAGCCTCTTCACGTTGAATCTATTGTATTTCTGCCCGATTTGAATCTCATACAAGTTTGTTTTTAGTATTATCCACATTTTCTAGAAGAAAACGAGGTAACCTGCACGGCTCGGAATAGGAGTTGATTTGGCTAAGAAACTAGCAGCTAAGAAACCTGCAGCTAAGAAACCTGCAGCTAAGAAACCTGCAGCTAAGAAACCTGCAGCTAAGAAACCTGCAGCTAAGAAACCTGC
>JASLTU010000027.1:0-18288 GCA_030742755.1 Acidimicrobiales bacterium
GAATCATTATTGACGGGTCCTTCGTCTTTTTCTTTGTTTTCCTCGTCTTTTTTATTGTTTTTCTCGTTTTCTTTATTGCTTTTGTCAGACTGGTTTTCCTCAAGCTTAACAATTACTGCTTGCTGTCCAATTCTGAAAATATTTTAAACCCAGCGCAACAAGAAGTAATTGAACACCTAGGAGCTTTACCTCAAGACCGACCTTCTTTTGGATCAGACCTCAAACAGCACTTGAGAAAAGCTATAGAGACTGCAGTCGCTCATTGCATAGAAGAGCTTCCAAATGATGAGAATATTTTTTTATCTAAACATAGATTGGCTCAAGTTCATGGATGTGAAGCAAAATTCTTAGCTGAAGAAAATGAGGATTTCGAATGGCAGGTGGCGACAGCTAGAGGAACGATTGTCCACAAAGCAATCGAACTTTCAGTTAACTGGCGTAAAGAAATAGAACCTGCGGTAATTGTGGATGAAGCAGTCTCACGATTCGAAGAAGATTCAAATAGTCTCGGCCATTGGTTGCGCGGTTGCAGCGAAATAGAAAGGGCTGAACTGCGATCAATCTCAGTTGACACTTTTACAAAGTTTTTAGAATGTTGGCCAACCTTAAAACCATCTTGGCGTCCTGTTGCTGAAAGCCGCGTTAGAGCTGATCTTTGCAACGAACGCCTAGTGCTTGCTGGGAAAGTTGATTTAACGCTGGGAGTAGCAGAAGGTCAAAAAGCAGGGAAAGTAATCGTTGATTTCAAAACAGGTGCTTTCAATGCAACGCACCATGAAGACCTTAGATACTACGCTCTTGTGGAAACCCTAAGAATAGGAATCCCTCCCAGACTTGTAGCTTCCTACTACCTAGATCAAGCAGATTTCGTTCCTGAAAAAGTCACTGAAGAACTTCTCGAATCAACTGTGAGACGAATATCTCAAGGCGTCGAGCGAATAGTTGAAATTTCCCATATGGGGGAAACCCCATTGTTTAAACCAGGGCCGTCATGTAGGTGGTGTTTAATTTCAGACGACTGCGATGCCGGACAGAAATACATAAACGAGACTGACTTAAACAACTAATTCATTGTGTTTAAATTACTAAATTTACCCCGAGCTCCTAGGATGACTGCCGAAAGCGCCAAGATGGATCCGCTTAAAGCGACGACTGGGCGTGGACCAAATACGGACACCAACCATCCCATAGCAAGACCTGCGAAAGGTGCGGGACCTAAAACTCCCACTAGATAAATTGCCATCACTCTTCCTCTCATCTCTTCATCAACCTGCAACTGAACGACTGAATTCAAATTCGAAGCTGAAGTTAAATGCATGATTCCTAAAATGCCTAGAGCAGAAAAAGCCACCGCATAAGAAGGAGCTACCGCAAAAAGAATGACTGCAAGACCGTACCCAACCGTTGCTACCAACTGCTGAACAGAAGGTTTCAAATAACTCACATAACCTGTCACAAGAGGAACCACCAATACCGCTCCGATGCCTTGTGCGGAACCTAAAAGGCCAAACAAGAAGGGTGAAACTTCAAAAACTTCTTCTGAAAAAACAATTATTTGCTGCACAACAGGAAATCCAAAAGTAGAAATAATCGCTATTGTCAAAATGGCAGCTGAAATCCCAGGCGAGTTACGCACATACCTGATTGATTCCCTGTAATCAGAAATAACCGTTGGTCGATCGCTACCAGCTTTGAAATTCTCTTCTTTTGAACCTATTAAAGAAGTTGCTTCCATCAACAAAAGACAGACAAGCATTGGACCGTAAAAGAAAACTACCGCTGCGAGAGTCCATCCCGGCCCAGCGAACCCAAGGATCAGGCCTCCAATGGCTGGACCTAAAGCTCGTGCAGCATTGAACTGTGTGGAATTCAATGTAATTGCATTTCGCAAAAGATTTTGTGGTACACATTCAGCTACAAATGCCTGACTAACAGGTATCAATAACCCCGAAACTGTTCCATTTAGAAAAAAAATGAAAACCCAAACACCTGGCTCTTTGAGACCTAAACCCCAAGCGATTGCCATTAAGCCAGCCATAAATGAAGCGACAAGGTTGGTTGCTATCAAAACATTTCGGCGATTTAAATTGTCTGAAATCCAACCTGTTAATGGATTGACTATAAGCATCGGTACAAAATTTGCAAACGCAGTCATCCCAACCCATGAAGCAGATTCTGTAAGTTTGAAAATGATATAGTAGGTCGCCACATACTGCGCCCATCGACCATTGTTCTTTAAAACTGCTCCGATCCAGTACAGGCGAAAATTCTTTACTTTTAATGAATCAAAAATTCCATAAGAAGAAATAGACACCGTCTGACCTTATCTATCAAATTTATTTATAGTGGGAGTTGATAATACTCATGGAAGACTACTGGTATGGAATATTTAAAACTAGAACACAGAGACAGGGTCGCACTGCTCACGCTAAATGACCCAGAACGCAGAAATGTAGTAAGTAATGAATTAAACGAGGCACTGGTATCGACTTTTGACGACTTGGAAAAAAGTGACGACACAGGTGCGGTTGTAATCACGGGTGAAGGACGCGCTTTTTGCGCTGGTGCGATACTCGATGACTTACTAGATGCGGGAGAAATGCAAAAAGAAGGAGATGAAGCATCACTTCCACATATTTATAGAGGTTTTTTACGTATAGCTCACAGTCCCCTTCCTACTGTTGCGGCTGTGAACGGTGCTGCTGTCGGAGCAGGGATGAACATGGTCTTAGCTTGCGACCTCGTTATTGCTGGAGAGTCCGCACGTTTTGATACAAGATTTCTAAATATTGGACTCCACCCAGGAGGAGGACACACGTGGCGTCTCCGAAATATCACTAATCTACAAACAGCTAAAGCGATGGTTCTTTTCAATCAAATTCTCGATGGCGAGTCAGCAGCAAAACATGGATTGGCATGGGACTGCGTTTCTGATGATGAATTAATTGAAACCGCTATAAGTTTTGCCGCCGAAGCCGCTTCCCACCCATCTGAACTAGTTGCTTCAACAAAAAATACTTTTAATGAAACTTCAAAAACTTTTGACTCCATCTCTTCAGTGGAACTGGAAATTGGTCCTCAAAGGTTGTCGATGCAACAAAGTGCTTTTACAGACATGGTTAAAGGTTTAAAGAAAAAAATTACTAGTGAAAAATAAATTACTTTTGCTACAACCAGCTTAGTGTCATTTCCTTATTGCGTATTTCCCACTCTTCTACTGTCATTGCATATCTGAGATGGTCTTCCCAAATGCCGTTTATTTCTAAATACTTCTCTGCTAAACCTTCACATCGCAAGTCAAGTTTTTCCACCACTCGACGGGAAGAACCATTCCGAGGGACAATTGATACTTGAAGGCGATGGAGGTGTAGTTCTTCAAAAGCAAATTTAAGCACCACAACCAGAGCTTCAGGCGTGTATCCATTTCCTGCACAATTCTCATCAATCCAGTATCCGACATGCCCACTCTGAAAAGCCCCACGCGTAATATTTGAAATATTTATTTCACCAATAAATTTTGCAGATAAAAAAATCCCAAATGACCAAGCCGACCCCAAGTTCATTTCTCTTTCTCTGTTTGTGCAGCGGCTTTCGAAATAGTACCTATCTTCCATCGAATCAGGTTTTTTCAGATTTTGCTTCGGCTCCCAGGGAACCAACCAATCAAAATTCGAAAGTCTCATATCGCGCCAAGATTCAAAATCATCAGGAGATAACGGTCTGAGTTCTATACGGCGGCCTTTCAATAGCAAAATTAAATCTTCCTTTTACATTCTCAAATGACTATGAATCTATTTTAAATTATTTCAGAGATAATTACTTGTTGCGATCACGAAGCATTGAATGCAAAATACCGTCCATGATGTCTGACTCTGATACTAGACATTCTGTTAACTGCAGTTGTCGCATAACTTTCACAAGGATTGCCGTACCGGCGACAATTACATCTGCCCTGTCTTCCTCAAGACCGGGATTAGACATTCTTTCTAATTTATTTTCTGTAGCTAAAGTTCTGAAAACATCCTCAACGGCATCTTTTGATAGATGAAAATGGTGGATTTTTTCTCTGTCGTATTTTTCTAAACCTATTTCAATCGCCGCTACACAAGAAACAGTTCCAGCTAACCCCACAAGAGTGACTTCATCCCCAATATTAGGGATTTCTCTTAAAGCATCATCGACATGTCCTCCCACCACACTCAAACAAGCATGTAGCTCTTCTGGTAATGGTGGATCATTTTCAAAAAACTCCTCAGTAAGACGCACGCAACCTATTTGCGAAGAGTAAACATTTTCAGCTTTTTCACTACCGAAAACGAATTCAGTCGATCCTCCTCCAATGTCTAAAATCAAAAAAGGACCCTGGGAAGGGTCTAGCTCAGCAATTGCGCCTTGAAAGGACAAGCGTCCCTCTTCTTCACCTGTTAACAACTCCGGTCTTACACCTAATGTTGATTCGACTTTGTTGAAAAAATCTTCACTGTTGCTGGCATCACGTGCTGCAGATGTAGCAACCATACGCACTTCCGAAACCTCATGTTTATCTAAACTGCGGCGGAAATCTTTTAGAACATCTATTACACGCGACATTGCCTGATTCGAAAGTTCGCCGCTCTGATCCAACCCCTGGCCTAACCGTGTGATCTTCATTTGCCTATCTAAAGTTTCGAATTTGTTCGCAATTAACATACGGGTCGAATTTGTGCCACAATCTATTGCTGCATAGTTACGGACATTCATTTTCAAGTTCCCACTTTTCGTCTCATTAGTTAACTCTTCAAAGCTTCATCAACCCATATACCTACGGGATCATCTCCACCTGCTAAAAACCACGCATAATGAGCGTGCAGACACTTCACACCTTTTCGTGTCCCACCAACTCCACCTGATGGTTGAGGGCCACTATACGATTCGGGAAGTTGTAAATCTCTTTCCTTCCTATATCGATCATGTGCTTCTTTGAGGGATTTAGCGTCACATTCTCTTTCTGCTTGTTTTACTCCACCTAAAGACTCCAACGTCCCTATTCTGCTTCTGATAAGAGGGTCAACTAACCAATAAAGTGTTGGCATAGGTCTTCCGTTAGGCAACAGCGGGCTATTACGGATAACACGCGGATTTCCGGAGTCATCCCTAACGACAACCGTGAATGAGCCTTCAGGTTTGCGACCGAGACTTTCGGTTACGAAAACTAGGTCTTCTTTTGTCGGTTCCTTATCCACTCTGGCACTAACTTCTTTCCAATTGAGCTACCAGCAACGCTGAGTAAATCTATTGCTTCTGAATCTTCTGATTGACTATCTTGTGACTCTCCACCTTCTGATAGAACAAGTTCACTTAAATTATCGGCGAATTGGCCCATTAGTTTTTTACTAATGTCAGCCATAACACCACGCCCGAACTGAGCCACCTTGCCAGTTATCTTCAAGTCTGTAACAACATTGACACGAGTTCCTTCTTCAGTCGACTCCAAAGATGCTGTTATATCCGCTGCCGCATTACCTGCACCGCGAGTATCACGTCCTTCCCCTCTAATTACCACACGATGGTTGGAATCATCCTTCTCAACAAACTTTGCGACACCTTTATATTGTGCTGTTATCGGTCCGACCTTGACTTTAACGAAACCCTTATATTCATCACCCTCAACTTCTTCCAACTGAGCACCAGGTAAACATGGAGCAATCAACTCAACGTCATTGATGACTTCCCAAACTTTCTCGATAGGTGCCGATACTTCAAAATCGTTATTTAACTCCATTGTTCTAAATCCTTAAATGTGTCGATGTCATTACCGTTTCCTGGGCAAACGATTTCTGTAACTTTGTGATTACTTCCATTCAACAGGTCTCGTGCTCCGACATCACCTTCTGTCGGTAAATATTCAAAAAACTCTGAGGAAATTTTTGTCGGGGGTCTTCTTTCACCATCAAAAGTAGCTGCAACTAAAAGATCCGGACACTCAGCGACTGCAATCCAAGCTTCTTTCGGTACTCCCGGCATATCTCCTAGCCCTACCACAACAGCTTCATGTCCCCTATTTTCTGCCCAACTGGTAGCAGTAGTCAAAGAAGTAGATTGGCCAGATTCCCAGTTGGGATTGTGTAACATAATGGCTTCTTTCGGGATCAAATCTGAAATGTCTACTGAGCCCGTAACCACAATTAATTCATCTAACTGAGCGTCTACGGCAGAACTCATGGCCCATGAAACAACAGGTTTACCTCTGAGATTTGCGAGCAACTTATGACCTTCTTTATCCCAACGCTCTCCTCTTCCGGCTGCAAGAATTACTGCCGCAACTGTCATTTACTTAACCTTGAATCAGTCATGAATCGGGCCATTGGTTTCCGATAGAGAGGTGGATGAACGTCCGGTTCTTAAAGCTATTATCTCTGCAACTATAGAAATAGCTGTCTCTTCTGGGGTTCTGGCTCCTATGTCTAAACCAATCGGCGATCTGAGTCTGCTCATTTCTTCTTCTGTGACACCAACTTCGTGCAAACGATTTATTCGGTCTTCATGAGTTTTACGTGACCCCATCACTCCTATATAACCAACATCTGTGGCTAACGCTGCAACTATTGCAGGTACATCAAATTTTGCATCATGGGTAAGGATGCAAACAGCATCCCTTGGTCCAAAAGTCTGACCTATTTTTTCTATAAGTTTATTTGGCCACTCAACGACAATTTCATCAGCAAGAGGGAATCGCTGAGTCGTGGCAAATATTTCCCTGGCATCACAGACAATTATTCGGTAACCAAGAACTTTCCCTATCCTCACCAAAGCCGCTGTGAAGTCAACTGCTCCGACTATAAGTAATTGTGGTGGCTGTATAAAAGATTCAACAAAAACTTGAACTGTTTCTTCTCTGGCTTCACCAAACTCACCATAGTTTCTGACACCACTGCGTCCGGATTCAAGCTCTCCTCGCGCATCACGAGTAACTACACGATCCAATTCGCTGTTCCCTAAAGTGCCTTCAAAATCGACTCCGCCTTTTTGTTCAGGGAAAACAATTATTTTCTCACCTACCGGTGGACCTTTTACTACAGTTACTAAAGCAAAAGATTCCTCTTCTGAAAGAAGCTCTTCCACACGATCAAAAATCGAAATATTTTTCGGAGGTTTTCTATTCATTTCTCACCAATCAAGAGGTTCAATAAAAAGATGCACGGTTCCTCCACAGGTTAATCCCACCGAGAATGCTTCTTGATCGCTGTACCCAAAAGAAACAATGTGTCTTTGATTATTCTTAATCACTTCAAGTGCTTCTAAAACGACAGCCCCTTCAACACAACCTCCAGAGACAGAACCCGCTACTTCTCCTTCTTCAGTTACCGCCATCGCTGCTCCAGGCAATCGGGGTCCAGAACCGTCAAGGTCGATGACTCGTGCAATGGCAATTTTTTTGTTCTGCTTCTGCCACTTGCGAATGTCTTTGACAATTTCTTTCATCTTTAAATTAGCTCTCTCTCATATGATTCTTGCAATTCATTTAGTTAGAAGTTTTGACAAATCTTGAAGCGAATCAAAAGAATTACCTTCTACAAAATTATCAACATGAGGTAAAGCCGCGGCCATACCCTTTGCTAGTGGTTCATAATCCGGAGTTGCTTTTAGTGGATTTGCCCAAACAATTCTATGAGTTACGCGATGCAACCGTCTCATTTGTTCATCAACTATTTCTGGGTCTCCACGGTCCCAACCATCAGAAAGAATCAATACAGTAGCTCCTCTAGCCATTCCTCTAATTCCCCACTGATCATTGAACTCTTTGATTCCTTCGCCTAAACGTGTTCCACCTGACCAATCTTCCACAGCACCGGATACTCGCTGCAGTGCCGCATCAGGATTTCGTGTAGAAAGTTCTTTAGTTAAACGGGTGAGACGGGTGCCCAGAGTAAAAGCCTCGACGTCTGACCTGCCAAGCATCACAGCATGAACAAATCTTATGAGAACTCGTGCATACACTTCCATAGAACCACTTATATCTAATAAGAGAATTAGGCGTCTTCTTCTTTCACCGTTTTGCTGAAAATATTTTTTAACAATCTCCCCGCTAGTCCTAAAAGAGGATCGAACACTTTTCTCGAAATCAAACTTTCGGTGTTTCTTCGTTTTAACCATTCGTCGCGATTTCTTTCTTTCCCCTGTAAAACTAATCTGATTCATTAGATGAAAGAGTTCTTGAAGTTCTGCTCTATTGCAATTTGAAAAGTCTTTTGAAGAAAGAATCTCTAGGCTCGAATATTTAACACTAAGAAAATCATTTTCTGATTCTGAGGAATCTTCAAATTCTGAGTCGTCAGGCAAATCGTCAAAAAGGAAATCCAATGCTGGAAGTTTATTTACTTCGTCTACTAGAGAATTGATACCCAACCAATGACTCTTAAAAACTTTGTTGTAAATCGATATATCCTCAGGCCTGTTTATGAGAGTTGACCGGCCCGCCCAATAAACATTCTCTGAAGAGCTCGCCCCTAGTTCTGTAACAGCGACTCCGAAATCTATTGAACTACCTAACGAAATTTTTACACCTGCATTTCGTAAGATGTCGACGAAATCAATCAGATGTCTGTCGAGAGTCTTTTGAGCAGCAATAATTTGATTCAACTATCCTTGACGCACCAGTGAAAGGATTTCATCAAAACCTCTCGAGCGCACCCTTTCTTGATCTTCTCGATACTTAATTAGAGTTCCTAAGGTTTCATCAAGCGAATTTTCGTCGAGATCATCAACTCCAATAGTCACTAGCGCTTCCGCCCAATCAATGGTTTCAGCAACTCCAGGTGGTTTATATAAATCCATTCCTCTCAATAATGCTGCAGCTTTTGATACTTCTTCAGCAAGGAGAAGTGGTACTTTAGGAGCCCTTATTCTAATAATCTCAATTTCTCTCTCTACATCAGGGTGTTCAACCCAGTGATAGAAACACCTTCTCTTCAATGCATCATGTAGATCCCGAGTTCTATTTGAAGTAATAACAACAATTGGTTTAACTTCTGATCGGTAAGTTCCTAGTTCAGGAATAGTAACCGAATACTCCGAAAGTATCTCCAGAAGAAAAGCTTCAAATTCGTCATCCGCTCTATCTATCTCATCAATCAACAAGACAGGTGGTGGATCATGTTTTACAGAAAGAGCCTGCAATAAAGGGCGCCTTATAAGGAACCGTTCATCATACAGTTCCCCTTCTAAAACATCTGTGGAAACATCTTTGGCTTGACCACTTGCTTCGGCTGTTCGAAGGTGAAGGAGTTGGCGTGCATAATCCCATTCGTAAACTGCTTGATTCGAGTCAATACCCTCATAACATTGAAGCCTTATCAGATCACCGTCAGCCCAATTTGATAGAGACTTTGCTAATTCGGTCTTCCCTACTCCAGCTTCTCCTTCTAAAAGAAGAGGCCGATTCTGCCTTAGAGAAAGGAAAACAGCTGTAGCTAATCCACGATCAGCTATATAGTCCTGTGTTGACAGTGCTTCTATGACTTTCTCAACCGACGCAACATCTCTTAAACCCATAGATTAAGACTAGATGTCTTATTTGCTCAACGGTCAGAAAAAAATCTTTATTTTCCTGATTCCTGAAGCCCTCTTTTAGTTAAAACACGAGCAAGGTGTGAGCGATATTCAGTAGAAGCATTTATATCAGAAGGAGGTTCAAGCCCTTCTGCAGCTAGTTCTGAAGCTTCTTCCGCTGAAGCGCCACTCACGATGGCGTCTTCCAAAAGTGAAGCACGTACAGGTTTAGAATCCATATTTACAAGCCCCACGCCACATTGATTGTCAGATATCAAAACTGAAGCTCCTACAATCGCCCAGTCTTGAGCACGTCGATTGAATTTTTGAAATGACCATGTTGAATTAGGAACTTTTGGTACACGAATTTCAGTCAAAAGTTCTTCTGGTTCTAAAGCTGTCTCAAGAAAACCTGTGAAGAAATCATCAGCTCCAACTTCACGCTCTCCTGAAGGACCCTCGATAATAAACGACGCTCTCAAAGCTAATACTGCAGAAGGTATATCTGACGCAGGGTCGCCGTGCGCTAAAGCCCCACCAATTGTTCCTCTGTGTCGAACCTGAGGATCACCAACCTGTTTCGTAGCAGCCGCTAAGAGCCCTGTATTAGCTAATACCAAATCATTAATTTCAATTTCACGATGACACGTCAAAGCCCCGATAGCTAAATAATCGCCTTCATCACGCACATAAGAAAGTTCACTTATACGGCCAACGTCTACCACTACTCCAGGTGCAGCTAAACGATATTTCATTAGGGGTATTAAGGAATGGCCACCAGCCAAAAGTTTCGCCTCATCTCCGTACTCTGAGAGTAAGGAAATTGCCTGCTCTTTCGAATCGGCTCTCTGATAATCAAAAGCTGCTGGGATCATGATTTACTTCCACTAGCTTGAAGTACGGCTTTGACGATGTTGTGGTACCCCGTGCAACGACACAAGTTGCCCTCGAGCCCTTCACGTACTTCAAGTTCCGTAGGAGTAGGAACTTCATCTAAGAGCGAAACCGCAGCCATAACCATTCCTGGAGTGCAATAGCCACATTGAAGTGCGTGACAATCACGGAATGCTTCCTGCATGGGATGTAGCGTCTCACCATCTGCTAGACCTTCAATTGTCGTGACTTCCTGCTCGTCTGCCTGAACGGCCAAAACAGTACATGATTTTACTGATTCTCCATTTAAGTGGATCGTGCAGGCTCCACAAGAAGATGAATCACAGCCTATGTTGGTTCCTTTCAGACTTGCCTGCTCTCGTATGAAGTGAACCAATAGAGTCCTTGGCTCCACATCTGCTGAAACCTCTGTGCCATTAATTGTCATAGAAACTTTCAACGATTTCCCCCTCTTTGTAAATTTCTCAAATATTCAAATCTCAATGCCGAGATTAACAATAGTCCTAAAACTAGCCTGCTTTTCAATCTATGAACCTATCCGCCTTAAAGAACGAAATGCTAAAATAGAACCAACTGCATTAGCTACAACAAAAACCACGATTCCTGGCCACGTTACCTCCCATGTTATTCCATCTAGGAACCCTTGTCGTGCGAAACGCAAAACGTTTGTTGTTGGGTTAAATCGCGCCACTTGATGTAGCCATCCAGTCATAAATTCCAACGGAACTTGGCCTATGGTCATGAAGAAGCTAGTAAATGCCACCAATTGAACAATCATTAAAGAACGCATAGTTTTAAAGCGGTAAACAATTGCAAGACTAAAAAGGCAAAAGATTGAAGCCATAAGTGCCGAAGCTGCTGCTAAAAGTAAAATAGCTGGAAATCCGCCTGAAAGATTTAAACCTCCTATCAAGGCCACAAGAATGACTCCCACTGTCGGAAATAATGAGCGGATACCACTCACCAAAACTGTCCCTAGCAGAATAGAACTTCGACTTCCTGGTGTTAAAAGAAGACGATCGAAAAAACCTGTTTCAAAGTCTTCTGCTGTGGATGCAGAGCCAAAAACACCAGCAAAAACTGAACCCTGCAATGCAACGTATGGTCCCATCCAATCGTAAATATTTTCGCTTCCATATCCTTCAATTCTTGTCAGGGAACCAAAAGCTCCTGTGAAGCTAACCAACATAATCACCGGCATAAAAACTATAGGTAGTAATAAAGTTGGCCTACTCAAAACTCTTAAGACACCTCGCCGACAGACAGCCATTGCTATTGACAGGGAAATACCATTAGCTACTTTGGGTAATGTTTGCGTTGTCATGGTCGTCCCAGTTTCTTATGCAAAGTCCGAACTGAAGCACCTGTTATCAAAACTGATCCTAATAATAAGATTCCCAAAGCCGTAGCCGCATCAGACCAAGACCAGCCCACGATCATCAACCTCCTAAGCGGGTCAACCACCCATGTCATCGGGTTTAATTCAGCTAATCGTTTAAACCATCCACTCATAAGCTCTGTTGGGAAAAAAGCTGAACTCATGAAAATCATCACGAATATAAGTGGGAATGTGGCTCCCACTACCTCTTGAGAACCTGACCTGATCGCCAAAATTTGACTGAGTCCTCCGATAACAACAACAAGAAGGCAGGCTGACAAAATTAAAACAATCAATCCTGGCAGACCACTAGAGACCTCTGCTCCTGCAATTAGAAATACCAAGACTATTATCACAGTCTTGATTCCAGCTAGAAGAGCTGAACCGCCGACTCTTCCAATCAGAACAGGTACTCTCGCTACAGGAGATGCTAATAGTCGATCCATGAAGCCATTCTCTATGTCTAGAGCCAACTCTGTACCTGAATTGCTGGCACCAAATGAAACCATCTGCAGGACTGTAGCTGGTAGGAGAAAATCAAGAAAAGAGTCGACTTCTGGAAAGCCCGGAAGACTTAAGACTCGCTCAAATTGTTCCGTGTAAGTAAATGCCAAAAGTAAAGGGAAAAGTAACCCAGGGAGAACAGTCGCAAGTTGACGGAGTTCGCTCACTAAGGAACGTTGGGCTAGAACAATAGTTTGGGAGAAAAAGTTTTTAATAGCTCTCGAAGAATTAGCAGTTTCGACTTTATTCATCCTCCTCCTCAACTCCTTCTAGTCTTCTGCCTGTCGCGTCAGCAAAAACATCATCAAGACTCGGCGCATCCAATTCGAGGTGTTCTACTGAAATTCCTGCTTCATCAAGCGCCCTTATCACTTCTGCTAAACGGGCTGCTCCTCCATCCAAGCCAACGGCTGCACGGCCTTCTCTAGCTGGTCTACTTTCACCAAATGACATCAGAAGATCTTTTGCTCGGATGAGGTCTACCTCCTCAACATCGACTCGCAATGTAGGAGAACTGATATTTTCCTTTAATTCTTTTGGTACCCCCTGACGAGCAATCTTTCCTGCATCGATGATCGCTATCTTATGAGCCAGCTGATCTGCCTCTTCCAGATATTGAGTAGTCAAAAAAACTGTCGTTCCTAATTCAGTATTTAGACGCTTGACCTCATCCCAGAGTGCTTCTCTACTTGTGGGGTCGAGACCTGTGGTCGGTTCATCTAAAAAAAGAATCCTTGGTTCGTGAATCAAAGAGAGAGCCAAATCAAGGCGTCGTCTCATACCTCCGGAGTAAGTACTAACGCGGCGAGTAGCTGCACCTGAGAGTCCGACGCGTTCTAAAAGCTCACCACCCCTTTTCTTTACTTCAGAACGGGAAATTCCGTGCAAAACTGCTTGCAATCTAATCAATTCATTTGCTGTCATCAGTGGATCAATTGCTGCATCCTGGAGTGCGACACCAATTATTCTCCTAACATCAGCTGCTTCAGAGACAACATTAAATCCTGATACATAAATTTCTCCAGAGGTCGGATGCAACAATGTCGTAAGCATCCTTATTGCTGTTGATTTACCAGCGCCGTTTGGCCCTAAAAACCCAAAAACCTCTCCTTCGCTCACGCTTAGGTCTATACCATCGACCGCGACTATATCTCCGAATTTTCTTACAAGATCGCGCGTCTCTATTACAGTTTTCATATCAAATCCGTTTTGTTTCAGTCTTTTTGATTTTGAATTGATTCCCAAACTCTTCGGGAGCTCAATGGCAAATCAATATTCCTGATTCCTAAATGACTTAACCCATCCACTACAGCATTCGCAACTGCAGGGGTAGCACCAATCGCTCCTGACTCACCTATACCTTTACATCCAAGCGGATTATTGGGAGTCGGAGTTTCCATAGGAACAAGTTCGAATGAAGGTAGCTCTGCCATTGAAATTATGCCGTAATCCGCAAAATTAGCTGACTGCGGATTCCCATCTGAGTCATAAGCCACTTCTTCGGTCAGGGCTTGAGCAACTCCTTGTGCTATTCCTCCATGCCTTTGACCTTCCACGATCATTGGGTTGATTATCGTTCCAGCATCATCACAAGTGATCATCCTGTCGAGGGTCACACCACCTGTTTCGGTGTCAATTTCTACAACTGCTACGTGTGTTCCAAACGGGTAACTGCATTTAGTTTGCTCATTTGATTCAGAGGACAGGTCAGCTGCTTCTTCCGCTATATCTGCCCAAGTCTTGCTGACTGCTGGAGTTCCCGAAACATGAAAGGTTCCATTCGAGTGGTCTAAAACAATGTCATCAAGATTTGCTTCAAGCAAGTCAGCTGCAATTTGTTTAGCTGAATCAACAACTTCACCGGCCGCTCTATGGATAGAAGAGCCACCTAGCTGAGTTGATCTTGATCCAAATGTTCCTACCCCTTCAGCAACTTTATCCGTATCACCTTGAACAAGTTCTATATCTTCAATATCCATTCCTAATTGGTCAGCAGCAATCATCGCAAAAGTGGTCTGGTGGCTTTGTCCATGTGAAAGCGAGCCAGAGTAAACCCGGGCTTTACCTTCATTAGTAATTTCAACCTTTCCATATTCAGCCCCTCCTGGAGCAGGGCCAGCCGTAATTTCAACATAAGTAGCGATCCCGATTCCCAACTGAACCACTTCCTCATTTTCTCGACGTTTTGCTTGTTCAGCTCTTAAATCTGAATAGCCTGCAGCTTCCAAAGCAAGTTCCAAGCTTTTCTCATAGTCACCGCTGTCATATTCTGTTCCCACAGCCGTTGAAACGGGAAAATCTGGAGCTTGTAAATAATTTTTCCTTCTTATTTCCGCAGTGTCCATTCCGATCTCAGCCGCGAACATGTCAACCGCTCTTTCAATCGTAAGAGCCGCTTCAGGTCTGCCAGCCCCTCTGTAAGCTTCAGTAGGAGTTGTGTTAGTCACAACACTTCGGGCTGCTGTCTCAATATTTGGTATGTCGTAAACTCCGGAACTCATTATCAATGTAAACATGGGCAGAAAAGCACCTAGGCGTGTATAAGCACCAGAGTCAGCTAAAACTTCAAGGCGGTAGTGAGTAATATCACCATCCTTGTTTCCTCCAATAGTGAAACGGTGCACATGAGCTCTCCCCGGTCCCATAGCCAAAAGGTTTTCAGTACGAGTCTCAAACCAACGAACTGGTCTTTTCGCTTTAGCAGCTAACCAAGGAAGAAGAGCGTCTTCAGGATACGGGGGTATTTTTCCACCGAAACCGCCTCCAACATCAGGCACAATTACCTGAAATCCACCTTTTGCTTGTTCCGCATAAAGAGGTTCCAGTGCACCTTTGACCCCATGTGGAGCCTGATTAGACATCCACATGATTGCCTTGTCACCCTCCCAAGTCGCTGCGGTTGAACGAGGTTCCAAAGGAGCAGGTGCTGTGCGCTGATGAGACACTCTCCCACTCAGCACCACCTCACAACCTTCAAAAAATGAATCATCAGTAATTCCAGTAGCCATACCTAAGGCAGAGAAATCAACAGCGATGTTTGTTCCGATTTCTTCATAGATCAAAACAGAGTCAGTCGCTGCTTCTTCCATATCTACAACCACAGGTAGCGGTTCATAATCTATAGCAACTACTTCCGCTGCATCCGCCCCCTCTTCGGGTGTTTCACTTAAAACTACCGCAATGCACTCACCAACGAATCTAACTGTGTCGATAGCCAATATCGGTCGATTTAGCATTGCCTCAGGAAACATTGGTACCTGACCTTGGAGAATCGTAGGACCATCTAAATCAGCGGCGGTAAATACACCTGCCACTCCTGGCATATTGACTGCATCAGAAGCATCTACTGAAATGCTTGCGTGTGCCATTGTTGATCGAACATATGTGACCCAAAGCGCACCCTCAAGAGCCGGCTCATTCAAATCGTCCGTGTAACAAGCACCTTCAGTTAAAAACCCAACATCTTCTTTTCTAAGTACACGATTGCCCAAAATGCTCATCTATATCTCCTGATTATTTTCTAAGAAGACTGTAGCCCGATCAACTCTCCAGTGTTTCAACCAGCGGAAATTTATAAAATGAAAACCAGATAGATGCCTAACTTTTGTAAAAAGGCCAAATTCCGGGGATTTCAATATCTTCGCTAGAAATTGGAATCACATAGTATGCCTCTTCGTGTGGTTTAACCAGGTTGTATTCGGACCTTGCGATTCTCTCTATCTCATCATCAGTCTTTAGAGCGTCTATCGAAACTCTGTAAGATTCATTTAGTTCTTCTATCTCTGCAAGTTCTAGTAGTAAATCATTTTTAGTGTCTCTCACTTCGAACCACTCCTGTATTGGAATAACCCCTAGAAGCATTAGAGAAAGCAAAGAGATAGCGATGATACTTGCATAACCTAAACGTCTAAGGATTGACCGTGTCATCCCCTACCGGCTAACACGGCTTCCCCTTTGTAAAAGGCAGATTCGTCCAAAATCTCTTCTATTCGTAATAATTGGTTGTACTTCGAGACTCGGTCACTACGCGCAGGTGCTCCAGATTTAATCTGACCGCAATTCGTAGCTACTGCTAAATCTGCTATCAGGTGATCTTCTGTCTCACCTGAACGGTGAGAGATTATTGCCGTGTATCCAGCGCCCATTGCCATTTCAACTGCTTCTAAAGTTTCGGTTAGGGTTCCTATCTGGTTGACTTTTACCAAAATTGAATTAGCTATACCGTTTGCAATTCCACGTTCAAGCCTTAACGAGTTAGTAACAAACAAATCATCTCCAACTAATTGTGTCGCATTCCCTAATTCATCGGTAAGTTTTGACCAGCCATCCCAGTCTTCTTCAGCCATACCGTCCTCGATCGAGCAAATCGGATACTTGTCACACAATGCTGCGAGATAAGCAACCATCTCATCTGAATCCAAAGAAAGATCTTCGGCTTCGATTCGGTAGATTTCTTTTTCGAAAAATTCCGTAGAAGCAACATCAAGAGCTAATGAAATATCATCACCTGGAGTGAGCCCTGACTGCTCTATTGCTTCTAGAAGTATTTGCAGTGCTTCTTCATTTGAAGAAAGATTTGGTGCAAAACCACCTTCATCCCCAACTGTTGTCGACATACCTCGATCATTTAAAACTGCTTTGAGGGAATGATAGACATCAACGCCCCATTGCAAAGCTTCACTATATGAAGCTGCTCCTAAGGGCATGATCATGAATTCCTGAAAGTCAATGTTGTTGTCAGCATGCATTCCACCATTGATCACATTGAACATGGGAACTGGGAGCAAATGAGCATTGGCTCCACCTATATATTTAAAGAGAGGAATTCCTGAATCTTTAGCCGCTGCTCTGGCAACTGCCAAAGAAACTCCGAGAATCGCATTAGCTCCAAGCCGACTTTTGTCATCAGTGCCATCCAAGTCGATCATTGTCTGATCTAGCACACGTTGATCTGTGGCATCTAAGCCCGTAACGGCATCCGCTATTTCATTGTTTATATGACTTATAGCCTTTGTAACACCTTTTCCAGACCAGGCTTTATCTCCATCTCGCATCTCCACTGCCTCAAACTGACCGGTAGAAGCTCCACTAGGAACCATTGCCCGCGCAATAGTCCCACTATGAAGTAAAACTTCCGCCTCAACAGTTGGGTTTCCGCGTGAATCTATTACCTGCCTTCCAGAAAGTAATTTAATTTTGCTCACGATCACTCCTTAAGTATTACTCCTAGCTAGTGAGCTCCACCTACTACTAAACTACCTCTTTAGGATCATTCAAATAGGACGAATAAGAAAAAAGATGAGATCCTAATGGCCTTTAGTTAGTGAAATCACGCTTTCGAATTTCCGCTTTCAATTCTTTCTTAGTGTGAATATCCGCCGAAAATAAATCCACACCTCTCTTCTCAGCAAGCGTCTCAATGTCTTTAATAAAAGAAACAAACTTAGAATTGGCAATTCGTAAAACTCGCTCAGCTTCAAAGTTATTTTTCGCAGCCCAGAAAACAAGATCTAAAAAAATACTTCCCATCTCCTCATCGGTTTCCGGAATGGGCCTATCAGTATAAGTTTTCTCTTCGAGTAATTCTAATGTTTCTGACTTTTCAAACAGTTTCTGTGCATACGCAAGCGCAGGAAGGGCATCTGGGATCCCGTCCAAAACTGATGAACGTTTCTTTTCTTCTTTTTTGATTTCTTCCCATCTCTTATGCGCAGAATCCACGTTGTCGCCAACCTTTTGTTCTTGTTCAGACTCGAATATTCTGGGGTGCCTTCTATAAAGCTTTTCATATATTCCTTTTGCCACATCGGCCAAATCGAAACGGCCATCATCTGCTGCTATGCGTGAGTGGAACACGATCTGAAATAATAAGTCGCCAAGTTCTTCCTCTAAATTCTCAGACCCTTCCCCCGTCTCCTCATTGAAACTCTCAATAGCTTCTAACACCTCATAAGTCTCTTCGAGTAAATGTGAAGTAAGTGAAG
>JASLTU010000028.1:0-17531 GCA_030742755.1 Acidimicrobiales bacterium
GAGCACTACATAAATTTTTAAATACAATAATCAGTTGGATATATAAAGTCTGGCCCCGTTCGTCTAGTGGCCTAGGACGCCAGGTTCTCAACTTGGTAGCACGGGTTCGAATCCCGTACGGGGTACAAATTTTATATTAGAGATGCTAATCAAGTAAATGGCGAACGTGACTCGTTTCGTTTATTGACCTAATGGAACGTAAACCTGAGGATGATGCAGTAACTCGGGTAATGCCACAATAATCGGGCTGCAATGCCACCGGATTGTCGTGTCCTAAAAGGCTTTGCAAATAAACTCCCATAACCATTCCATGGCAAAAAACCGCTACTACTGAACTTTTGTATTCTTCAATGAGATAATTGAAAGCAGCCGTAGTTCTTTTTCTGAAACCTTCCAAATCACCTCCGAAAATCGATTCTGGATTCTCAAGATATTCCTTTATGAAGGGATGATCTGGGCCCATTTCCTCAATTGGGGTATACGAGTTACGGTCAAAATCAGCTTCCTTGAGATCATCTATCATCTCAATTTCCAAACCAGAAAGTTTTGAAAATGGCTCAGCAGTTTGGATGGCTCTCGTCATAGTGCTTGAAACGATCTTTTGTATCCCTTGATCTTTAAGAAATTCTGCTGTTGCTTCAGCTTGCTTTATTCCTATTGGGGAAAGTGGAGGATCAGCTGATCCTTCTCCCTCAGAACGGGTTTCAGCGACTGGTCGAGCGTGACGTATGATAAGTAATTCCATAGTGGACAGTTCCTCTTATTTGAATTTTATTAGGGTTCTACAACTTCAAGTTGAGCTGGAACATGTTTATGCCAAGGTGTTCTTGCAATTGGATCGCACCAGTCTGTAGATGTCAATTCATTAGTAGGAACCCCAAACACTTCAGGTTCACCACCAGCAGGTGAGTAGCTTAATCCATGTCCATTAGGTAGAGAGATGTGTCCTTGCATCATTGTCTCATTGATTTCAGCAACGGCAACAGCACTTCCACCCGGAGTGGTAATTCGAACTCTGGAACCATTGTCAATACCCAACTGCTCAGCGTCTCCCAAGCTCAAACGCAGAGTCCCTTCTTGATCTCGCTTACGCCATTCCGGGTTACGCATTATTGTATTAGCTGTAAAACTTCTTCTTTCTCCAGCGGCAAGCACAAATGGGAATTCATCACTTGTGTATTTAGAAGGAGAGTCCTTAAGCCCTTTAACTTCTTCCAACATTTCAGGGATCGCAATGTGGATTTTAGAATCAACAGTTCCTAAAAGATCCCATGCCTGATCTTGTTGATGTCGAGTGAAAACCACTCCATCTGGATTCGAGATCATAGCTTTAAATAAAGAATTGCCAAGAGAAGGCCCTTCACCTTCATGTCCAGCAGCTTTGACTTGTGTTGGGTATCTCAAAGCTGTCTGTTGAGCAGAGAACCAAAGCACCGCTGCACCTTTCATGCCCTCAGGAAGAGCTTCACCTAGAGTTTCGTAAAGAGCGACAGCACCTAAAGCAGCGAGCTCAGGGTAATTAACTGAAAATTCCATGAAACCTTCGCTGAACTCGTCGAGTCCTTTTTTAGCTAGTTCCCGTAAAGGCAAAAAGTCTTCTTCTGTAGCTAGTCCCAATTCACGGATAATTCTTGTGTGTATCTCCGGTTCGGTTAAAACACCTTCTGGAGGAGTCAATATCGGAGGTCTGACGCAGATCCAGTTTTCGGGAAAGCTAGCACTGAAAAATGTGGTTTCAACTTTTTCATATTGAGTGGCGGCAGGGAGGAAATAGGTAGCCTCGCGTGCAGTTTCTGTCAGAGCTACATCCACTACAACTGAAAAGTCAACTGCTCTCATTGCTTGTCTGAATTTTTCTGACTCAGCCAAAGAGTGAACAGGGTTAGTACTTTCGATCAGCAGAGCCCTGTTTCTTTCGGGGTGGTCGCTCAGAATGCCGTCCGCTATTTCATTACAGGCAAAGAAGTCGGATATAACTAAGCTGCCTGTAACAGGGTCGGTTGGTTCAGACCCTGAAGCTTTATAGTTGAAAAGAGGAGCGGCATAGGAGTGCACCGACATTCCTCCTTGGTTTCCGTAGTTACCCAAAAGAACCCACACAACCCTTTGAAGGTATGAAACGAGGGTTGAATGCGGAGCCATTTCAATTCCCAGATCTTCATAAAACGCTACACTTTCAGCTGCAGCTAGACGTCGTGCCACATTACGAATCTGTTCTTCTGGCACACCACATCTAGAGGCGAAATCATCGATAGGTATATTGGCAAAAGCGTTGACTGTTTCATCTAAGCCGACCGTGTTTTCAGAAAGCCAAGATTTTGCAGTGAGATTTTCTTCAATGATTATTGAAATTATTGCAGTTAGGAGAAAGGCATCTGTTCCTGGTTTTATTGGCAGCCAGAAATCTGCCAAATCAGCTGTTTCAGTGCGTCGTGGATCTATAACTACCATCGAGCGTTTAGGATCTGCAGAAATTTCCTTAAGTACTCTTCGTGCTTCATCAAAGCCATGAGAATGCCAAGGATTTTTTCCTAAGAAAACAGCCACTTCCGCTTCATGAAAATTACCGTGGGTGTGAGCTCCAAACATTCTTCCCTCCACCCATGCTTCTCCAGTTTTTTCCTGAGCTAGAGCATTAGAGCGTCGAGTGATATTTAAAGCATTTCTAGTTGCCATTGAGTAACCAACTCCGAGGTGGTTACCCTGTCCGCCTCCGCCATAGTAGAGAATTTTGCCATCGCCGTATTTTTCGTTAACTTTTTTAAAGCCTTCTACCACTTCAGTAATAGCAGTATCCCAATCCACTTCTATATGAGAGCCGTCTGGAAGCCTTTTCAAAGGGGTTGTTATGCGACCTTGAAAATTTTGGTAAAAATTCACTCTTAGAGCTTTTTCACAGGTGTAACCCTTTGAACCCACATGGTTTTTATTGCCGCGAACTCTGGTTATTTCGTTTCCATCCAATTTAACTTCAAGACCACAGTTGCTCGAACATAGAACACAGGCGGTTTTATGCCAAGTTTCTCTCGGATCGTTTTCCTTCAAGATTTCCCCCTTGATTACAGATGAGTTTAGTTACACAAACGACAATTACTCGTGTGATTCGATTCCACCTGATGTTAAAGGTTTGAATGTTTCTGGCCAGCGAGTTGTCCCGTCATGTCGACTCCCGTTTAGTACAGCACCCTCAAGTTGAGCACCTCGCAGATCTGCTCCAACTAGATCAGCAAGACTCAGGTCGGCATCAATAAGGGAAGCTTCACGTAAGTTGGCACCACTTAAATTCGTTGCACGCATAATTGCACCATTTAGAATGGTGCTCCTGAAATCAGCACCCACAGCGAATGCTCCAGTCAGGTCAGCTTCTTTCATGCAGGCCCTAGCTAATGAGACTCCAGCTAATGTGCTAGCTCCAAGTAGAGAATTCGACAGGTCTGCAGCATTTATCCAGGCGCCACTAAAATCGGCTCCTCTGAGATCAGCATCTACTAAATTTGAGTTGCCTAGCCAGCATTTGCAGAAAATGGTTTCTTTTGCGCTTGCACCTCTCATATCTATGTTCCATAGATTGGCGTGATGAAGGTCAGCTTTATCAAAAACAGCCTTATGGCAGATTGAGTAACGAAGATCTGCGCCTACGAGTCTCGCTTCAGTAAGATCTGATCCGGCTAAAGCAACACCTGCCATTCGTGCTTTACTCAGATCTGTAGAAGCTAGAGAAGCGTCAGAAAGATCTGCACCTGCAAGATCGGCACCAGGTGTTATAGAAAGACCGTTTATGTTCACGCTTAGAGAGTAGGCGAAGATCGCCCTTTAGGTAGAAGTGGCTAATCTCTGTCGAAAAGGTCGTTCACGCGGTCAAGTTGTCGTTCGAGGCGTTTGTTGAATTTGAGTGCGAATGTAGCTAAAGCACTCACCAAAAGAGTCACGGCTAGAGCAGTGATAAACATGCCGAGCAGGGAGCTATTGTCGCTATTTGGGATTATTGAACTAACAAGTTCATTGATAGCGTCTTTCCAACTAAGAGCTACAACAAGGCCGAATGCGGTCATAACCGACGACATTATGATTCCACGTATGTTCAGCTTCTCAATATTTTCTTTAAAGTCACTCATTTTCGGCTCCTAGCTCTCTTATTATTTATGACATTCTTACGAAATTAGCTTAAATGTGCTAGCAATTAGAGGTTCTGCTATTTAATTAGAACTAAGTGTCTTTGTAAAAGTTAGTAAAGAAGGAAAAATATGACAGTTTTACTAGGTGGTTTAGCCGCCATATTTTTCGGAATTGGTGACCTTCTCGGTGGGGTAGGAGTTAGGAAGTCGGGACGCTCTGGAGCTGCTGTGTCAATGGCTATTGTCGCTACTGTTGTAGGAACTGTAGTTATCGGCTTATACATGTTATTGATGCCTCCTGATGCTATTAGTGCATCGGATTTGTGGTGGTCAGTTCTAGCAGGTCTATCGATGTCGGCCACTAGGCCACTTTTATACCTAGGTATGGCAAGAGGACCTATTTCTGTTTTCTCTCCCTCGTTTGCCCTTGTGGCAATTATTGTTCCAACTTTGATTGGACCCCTTGTTGATCAGAATCCATCAATGTATGAAATTCTGGGTTTGATAGCGGCTGTTCCAGCCGTTGTTCTCCTCTCAGGTGAAGGTCGTGTTCCAAAGATAAGTGAAGTGGTCAGAAGTCCGGTTCTTGGAATGGCCGTGGTGGTCGGAACGTGCATAGGGCTAGCAGGTTTATGTCAGTCTTTTGTTGATGATGGTGCGGGGGTTTTCCCAGCTTTCATAACTCTTCTAGTTGGCTCTGCAGTTTTGCCTATTGTTTCTGTTGTGACTCCTGGAAGTGTAAAACCCGACCGGATAGTTCTACGTCATGGGCTTTTGTTAGGTTTCACTAGTTCTACAGCATTCATGCTGGCGGCGGTTGCTTATCAGAGGGGTTCAGCAGCGGTGATAACTGCTTTGATTTGTTTATGTCCTGGAGTTTCCATTTTTATAGCGTGGAGACTTCTTAAAGAAAAAGTCGCATTGCTACAAATGGTGGGTGGAATTTTTGGTGTGGTTACCATAGTCATGTTTGCTCTAGGTAGTTGAATTCTATATTTCTTTACGTATAACGAGATCTATCGCAGTCCATAGTGTTTGAGAGACTGGGTAAAGCAAGACAGGTGAAATCAAACCCACAATCAGGGCAGGCAACAGCATTGGAATCACTTCCAAATCAGGCCAGAGAAGTAAAGTTGAAATGACGATTGTTAAAAGAAGTGATATCACGCAAAGAATAGTGTTCATACCTACAGACCCAACCCAATGCCCAGGGGAGCCATCGAAATCCATTTCACAGGAAGGACATTTTCCTGAAAGGCGCAGTCCAGATCTGAACAACTTTCTAGCACCACATGAGGGGCATGACCCCACAATGCCTCTTAGAAGAATAAGTGGTATGGATTTGGTTGTATCAAGCATCAGATGAGGTTGCGAAGTTTTTTCCTTCCCAAGAACTCCACCATTTTTCAAATAGTAGAAGTTGTTGTTCGGCGTATTTCGCTTGACTCGAAGTAAGTTCATCTGAATCGTTGAAATGCTGACCGTACTTAGAATCTCCTTTAAGAACGAGTAGGTATTTGTAGAAAAGAACAAGGTCAGGACCTTCGTCAAAGGTTGAAAGCACCTGCAAGGCATTGTCAAGTTCTAAAGCGTATTGTCTTGCCTTCGGATTTCCAGATTGAGCGAGAGAGCAAAGTGATATAAGGGTTAAAACTTCGTCTGGAAGGACATTTCCAATACCGGTAATTGCTCCTTCCGCTCCACAATTGACGTATCCATGAAAAACTTGAGTATCGACTCCTACCATCAGTAAAAGTGATTCTGATTGGTTAGTAATATTTTCAGCTGCGTAGCTCAGTGATTCAGCACCACCGAATTCTTTAAACCCAACGAGATTAGGGAAGTCTTTAAGTAAGTCGAAAAACAACTCAGAGCGTGTTTCAAATCCGTAGTAAGGGCTGTTGTAGATAACCGCTGGAACCTCTGGAGCAGCTGAAAGTATGTCGGAAAAATGGTTTCTTTGAGCTTTGGAGGAAGTTCCACGTGATAAAACACGAGGAATTACCATGAGCCCTTTCGCTCCTACTGATTGGGCATGAGCGGCATGTTCAGATGCAATAGTTGAATTCTGTGCTCCTGTGCCGACTATTACGGGTATGTCAGCTTCACATAGACGAGCAACTCCTTCTTGGCGTTGTTTATCTGTGAGGAGAGGCCAGTCACCCATGGAACCACAGTAAACAACACTGTTCATTCCTTTTGAAATTAGTTCTTTTGCTTTTTCAACTAGGGCATCAAAATCAGGAGAGCGATCTTCATTGCATGGAGTCATCAAGGCGGGTATTCCCCCTTGGAAAGCGCTTGTGTCCATTGTTCCTCATTTCTGCTTTAAAAGTATTGTAATTCATTGAAGTTAATGTTTTAACTGCGGGTAAAACACTTTTAGTTCTGATTAGCTTTCTCAACTGATTTGACTATGTATTCGCTCTCTGTCGTAAAAGGTAATCCACCTTCAGCCCTGCAAGTAATGACAGGCACTTGTCTGCCTGGTGTTATATCTACAGTCCATTTTTCGGCGCGTAGTGAAATCTCAACGGACCAGCCTTCGTTTGAAGTATTTGAATTGGTGTTGCGTTTTTGGTCGTCTATATCCCAGCCAATTTGTTTAAAAATTTCGATTTCAGCTATCTGTTCTGGACCTTTCATAGCGCCCACCCAACCTCTGCAAAATCTAGCTACTTCTTCTGTCTCGATTTGCTTTTTAAGAATGGAATCCAGAGTTGCTAGATCTAGATTCGCCCACATGCGCCCATCTGGCATTGTCATAGCAGTCGGGGAGAAACGGTGCCCTCCTAGGTGGCTCACTTTGTATAGATCAATATTGTTATCTTGGTCTTCAATTTGGTTTGCCAGGCGAGTCCCTTTGCTTCCGCAACAGATGTCGTGACTTCCTTGTGTGCAGAGCAGGACTGCTTCTTTGTTTTCCTCGATTTGTTTACTGGTGTCGATATTTTCTGGTTTTGAAGAAATTAGAGTTTCGATCAATTCCGCAAGTGAGTTTTCGTTTTCTAATTCAAAAACCCATCTATCGAAAGTTGTGTCTTCTTTATAGAAAACCGTAACGGTGGTGGTTTGTTTGTTGGAGCGTGGTTGGCAGGCCAAAACTCTAGTTATTCCCATTGAAGTATTCATTAAAGATGCAAACTTCTTCAAATTAGGGTGCATGAATACTGGTTTTGGCCAGGGTAGTTGCAGCTCTATTAGAACGACAGCATCGATGTTTAAAGCAGTACCACGTGGATCCAGATCAATAGTTTTGCTGTGGTCAGAACAGGTTGGAGACTCGGCAGATAAGGGTAGGAGCTGGTCGGTATTTCCAGAAAGATTCTGCACGGAATTATTTTACTGGACAAAACTGTTCAGTGGAGAAAGTTAACCCATTGATGTGTATCGGTCTGGCTTTATTACACCTGTGATCCGATCTTCGATCGGAGCTGCGTGTTCACGTGGAAACTCTTCCTCGTTTCGATATTTTTTTGCCATCGAGTCAAGAAAATCAAGAGCCCCTTCTGACTCCCAGCTCACAAGTCTTCCCCGAATCTCTAGATAACGCTCAGGATTTCCCGGATCGGTAGCTGACATAGAAACACGTGCATCGCTTTCCAAATTCTTCCATTTTTGCCTTCCAACTTTATGAGGAAATCTGATATGGGTACCATCAAAATCTGCCCACACAGGAGAAACATGGGGTTCTCCGTCGGGACCAATCGTTGCAACATGCCAAACAGTAGGCATATCGAATAGATCTAAATGACTTTCTGGAATCGAATTCATTAGCGTCCTTCCTTTCGGTAAGCAGATGTGATTACAGCTGCAGTAAATAACAAATCTTTATTCCGGTAGATCTTCAGCTAAATCTACCTTGTATCCCGCTTCTAACAATTGGTCAACTTCAGCTCCGGTAATCGAACCTTCCAAACCTGAATGGTCAACAAGCATTTGACCTGGCGAAGGAACATCCTTTCTATCTGGCCATTCTCTCGGCTCCCACATGTTGCCTCTTCTGAAAGATTTAGCGCAATGTATGAAGGCAGTTTCTACAACTACTCCAATAGCTGTCTTCGGAGTGCGAAGTTCGTCTGAAAAAAGTTCTAAAATCTGCTCTTCTTTTGTTATATAAGCTTGACCATTTATTCGAAGTGTTTCTCCTAGACCAGGGATTATAAAAAGCAAGCCAACATTTCCCTGTTCAACAATATTTTGTATCGAATCAAGTCTGTTATTACCGTTCAGGTCTGGTATAACAAGACGATGATTGTCAATAACTTTGACGAAACCTGCAGGCCCTCCGCGTGGAGAGACGTCTAGTTCGCCATTTAGATTTGAAGTTCCTACTAGTAAGAAGGTCGACTGTTTGATGAAATCTTCGCATCCTTGATCTATGATCGATGATTCTTTTGTGGTGACCGTTTCAGAGGGATTTCTATAAATTTCGTAGAGTTCATCTTTTGAACTAATAATGTTATTAAAAGGTTCCATTTTGTTCCTTTCAAATTTTCAAAAGTTGTCGGGATGGGGAGATTTGAACTCCCGACCCCCTGCTCCCAAAGCAGGTGCGCTGCCAGACTGCGCCACATCCCGAATAGATAAGTGTAGAGGCACATTCGCGTTCTGGAGCTAAGCAATTCATCCGCGAGTACATAAAAAGTGATTTAAGCGGTTATTTTGCTAGGGATGGATGAAGCAATTTATGACGCCAAAACTTTTTGGGAACTTTTTATAAGACGAGTTCAAATAAGTGGCGATAAAAAAATGCTTATTGACGATTCTGATCGTTCTTTAACCTTCTCAGAAGTTAAGGAAAAAGCTGAAAAAACAGCTGCAGGTTTTATGGATCTCGGAGTCAGAGAAGGAACACCAGTAACTTGGGTTTTGCCTACACGGATAGAAACGATAATAACTTCTTTAGCTTTGTCCAGAATAGGTGCGGTCCAGAACCCAATTATCCATATTTACCGTGAAAGAGAAGTTGGGTTTTGCATACGACAAACAAGTTCCGAACTAGTGCTGGTTCCAGGGGAATGGAACGGGTTTGATTACCATAATATGGTGAAAAATTCGACAGTTGATATGGAGAATCCACCAAAGATAGTTCAGATATATGACGACCTGCCCGAAGGCGACCCTAAGAATCTTCCGAAAGAAAACAATTCAAACTCAGAAGAAACTATCAGATGGATTTATTACACATCAGGTACGACTTCAGACCCAAAAGGAGCTATGCATACAGATTCAACTCTGATAGCTGGTGGAGTAGGTCTCGCGAAAGCTCTAAACATGGGAGAGCATGACATAGGGTCTATAGCTTTTCCTTACGCTCATATTGGAGGTCCTGATTATCTTGTGTGCATGCTCGCTAATGGTTTTCCGGCAGTTCTCATCGAAAAATTCGAACTTGAGTCAACTATTGAAACTTATAAACGTCACGGAGTAACAATGGCAGGAGGAAGCACAGCTTTTTACTCGATGTTTCTCGGAGCTCAACGTCAACAACCAGATGCACCTCTAATACCTAGCCTTAGATTACTTTCAGGCGGAGGTGCTCCGAAACCACCTGAGATTTACCATGAAGTTTTAGACGAAATGGGCATTCCGGTTGCACATGGCTACGGCATGACGGAAAGTCCAATGATTTGCCAAGGGTCACCTCAAGATGACTCAGATCAATTAGCTCACACAGAGGGAAAACCAGTTTTCGGAGTGGAAGTGACAATAGTCAGACCTGATGGATCAGAATGTAGCCCAGGAGAGGAAGGGCAAATAGCAGTTGGAGGCCCTCAACTATTTAAAGGTTATAAAGATCCAGAATTAAATAGTGAGGCATTCGATTCTCTTGGCAGATTCCTTACAGGTGACCTAGGAGTGATGAGAGAAGACGGACATGTTTCGGTAACAGGTCGTGTCAAAGACATAATTATCCGAAAAGGTGAAAATATTTCAGCAAAAGAAATAGAAGATATTTTGTACACACACCAAAAAGTCGCAGCTGTGGCAGTCATAGGTCTTCCCGACAAAGAAAGAGGGGAAAGGGTCTGTGCTGTTGTGGAAATTACAGAAGGTAGTGTCCCTCTAGAATTCGAAGAAATGATAGAAGTTTGTGAATCTGAAGGACTAATGAAACAAAAAGTCCCAGAACAACTGATCAACTATGAGGGTTTGTTGCCAAGAAATCCAACATTAAAAATTCTCAAATACCAGTTACGAGATGAGATTTCAAAAATTGACTGGCCTTGATTAGCGGCCTTTGAAGTTTCCTTTTCTTCTCTCCTTGAAAGAGTCAACTCCTTCTTGAGCATCTTCGGTTCCAGCAAGTGCTGTCTGGTCTGCGCCCATTGCATCAATAGCTGTTTGTTCTCCGTCAACTACGTAACGCATTGAAGAGCGCTTAGTCGCTTGAACTGCAAGAGGTGCTCCTTCACAAATTATTTCTGCAAGTTCAATTGCTCTTTCAAGTTCAGATCCAAAAGGAACGACTTCTTGGACAAGTCCCACACGGTAAGCCTCTTCAGAATCAAACACGTCGGAGGTTAGAAGGTGATACATGGCATTACCCCAACCGCACCGTTGGACAAAACGTATTGTCGCTCCGCCGGTAGCATGTATACCCCTTAACGGTTCTAATTGTGAAAAACGGCAATTGTCAGCGGCGACAACAATGTCGCCAGCGAGCATCAGCTCAATTCCCAGTGTGTAAGTCACGCCTTTTACAGCTGAAACTATAGGTTTCGTGCAGCGACGACCTAAAGAAGTAGGGTCAACTTTGCCTTTTCCGCGACCTCTTTCGCCTTTTTGCATCCTCTCTTGGAACTTTGGCAGGTCAAGGCCAGCAGTGAAATGGTCTCCATGAGCAAAAAGCACTCCACACCAAAGCTCAGGATCGTCTTCAAGTTTTGTATAGGCATCAGATAGGTCATCCATCATTTCTGGTGTGAAACCATTCATTTTAGAAGGTCTGTTAATTCCCATTAAGAGAATCCGCCCCTTCACTTCGACAGTGATTCCACCTTCTAAATTATTATCAGACATATAAGACACCCTGTGTTAGTCGTTCAGCCCAGAACATTAGCGCATTTTTCGCGTTCTAGTAAAAGTTCTTTTAGATCACTCCCATAAGCGTATTCGCCCACACTTCCGTCGTTTCGGATAACGCGGTGGCAAGGAATAAGTAGGGGAATCGGATTTTCTCCCAGAGCGGAACCAACAGCGCGTTGAGCTTTAGGAGTTTTGATATCTTTGGCAATCTTTGAGTAAGTAGTAGTTTTACCTAAAGGGGTTTGAGAGCAACTTCTCCAAACTTTTTGCTGAAAAGACGAGTAAGTGGAAATTTCAAACTGGAGTTTTGAAGAATAGCCTCTTATTCTCCATTGGTTTAAACCTTCCTCTATATCTTTGGGTAAAGAGTCAACTCGTAAAAAATTGTTTCCCGTTTTTTCTTTTAGTTGTTTCTTAAAGTCTTTGAGGGTGGTTATTTTTTTGAATTCGGTAGCACAAATGCCTGACTCAGTAAAAGCTAACCAAAGTTGTTCTTCGAGAATTTTTACAAGAGCAATCCGGCTAAAGGGTTTTATTTCCAAGACCTTGCCGAGCTTTTATTCGTCTATGAGGCCGGTGCGAACTATTACGAGTGGGCATGGGCTGTGATGGGAGATCGCCTGGCTGACTGAACCAAGTCTCAATCCAGCGAAACCACCTCTTCCACGGTTTCCCACTACAAGCATGTCAGCACCTTCAGCTATGGACATTAAAGTTTCAGGCGCTCTTCCTTTTTGAATTGTTTTTCTGATTTCAATATCTGGATTTCCTGCGGTTTCTAAAGCAGATTCAACGACTTCATTTTGTAGTTTTTCTACTTCAGCGATCAGATTTGTTCCATCAAAAGGCACATATCCAAGATCGGGCGAAGAAGGTATGTAAGTAGGTGAATAGCAGGTTACGACTTCTACTATGGCTTCGCGGTGAAGTGCTTCCTCTAGAGCCCAAACTAGGGCTGCTTTGGCATAACCGGAACCTTCGATACCTACAACGATTCGACGTTCTTTCCCCATATCGCCCCTTAATCGACTAGAAAATAGTTCGGTTTTAACACCGCAACTATATTTTGCTACTCAGTGAGAGCGTCTTCAACTTTTTCTAAAGCCTTTTCTTCTGAAAGATTTAATGCAAACGCAAGTTCAGAGACAAGGATATTTAGAGCCTTGTTGTAGAGCGTTTTTTCTCCGGCTGAAAGTCCCTTATCTTCATCACGCAAAGCTAAGTTCCTCACTACTTCCGCAACCTGGTAAACATCGCCACTCTTTAATTTTTCTTGATGGTTTTTAAAGCGGCGAGACCAGTTAGCCGGTTCTCTTACATCTCTTTTTTCCAGAACTTCAAACAAGTCTGGGACATCGCGTTTGGCGATAGGCCAGCGCATTCCTACTTCTTCAGCTTTTTCAGCTGGGACAGAAAGAACCATGTCCCCATGAGCCATATGTAAAATCAGATATTCAGTAGTCTTACCGAAAGCTTTTTTCTTTTCCTTCTTCTCAATTACTGCAGCACCATGATGTGGATAGACAACTTTGTCACCTGGCTTGAATGTCAATTTGGCCTCCGAAAGTGGTAGATCAGAGTTGTAGGATACCTACCTACGACCCCAATGGTAGCTAATTTTGAAAATTAGTTAAGCGCCTAAACGTTCTCTAGCTGCTCTACTGCGTTCTAGAAGATGCTCTGGGACGCCGTGATCATTCCCTCCGCTAGCAACCGTTTCAGAAGACGTCTCTTCGGTTACAGATTCCTCGGATTTATCAGGTTCGTTTTCAGCATTTGTACGGTCAATTTGGAACTGTTCCCAATCTTCGACTTTCACTACGGCTTTATGGTCCACGCGGCCGAGTTTTGTTCCGTTGTCGAAGTCGACCCAGTAACGGAACCATTCGATTCCGTTCGCAACACGAATTTTTCCTGCTGTTCCTTCAGGAACACCAGGGAGATCTATTGTTGCTACAACTTTTTGTTTCCGTTTTAGAGGATTCAAATCTTCCACTTCCAGTAATTTCAGTTCTTAAGGCGAAACCTTATTCCAAAAATTGTTGCCTCATGCAGTTAATTCTTATTGAGAGGAAATTTTTTCTGATAAGAAATCTTTCACTTCTTCGATCTTTATCTCAACTTGACCTTTTTCTGGGTCAGAACGATCCAGAAACTCAACAACTCCATTTTCTAAACCACGTGGTCCAATAGTCACTCGGAGAGGTATGCCTATTAATTCGGCATCAGCGAATTTAACTCCAGGTCTTTCTTCTCTATCGTCGAGCAAAACGTCTATTCCGTTAGTTCTCAAATCCGTATAAATATCGTCTGCAATTTTCATTGAGTTTTCATCATCAGTTTTAACAACAGTTATAACAACTTCGTAAGGGGCGACACTGATAGGCCAGATTAATCCTGACTCATCGCAATGCGTTTCGGCTATAGCCGCCATAGCTCGACCAACTCCTATCCCATACGAACCCATAGTGGGGGTTTGTGATTTACCGTCCGAGTCGAGCACGGTTACACCCATTGCCTCAGAGTATTTGCGCCCTAATTTGAAAATGTGGCCCGCTTCGATGCAACGGACGACTCGAAGTGGCTCCGAGCAGGAAGGACAACCTTCTCCATCGGCTATTGACCTCATATCAACCCATTGGTTAACTTTTATATCCCTTTCAATGTTTACACCTGATAAGTGAAAGTCATTTTCATTGGCGCCGGTAGTCATACCAGAGCGTCCTTTTAGGGCAGGGTCAGCAAAAATTGGTATTCCATCAACTCCAACAGCACCAAGGCTTCCAGGTGAAGCTCCTAAAGCTTTTTTAATTATGTCTTCGTCAGCAGGGGCTACTTCCACTGAAGAGGTTGCATCGCAAAACTTTTGTTCCTGAAACAGGTGATCGCCGCGTAACAAAATAAGAGAAAGTTCACCGTCCACCATGTAAACAAGGGTTTTAATTTGATGTTCAGGAGGATGACCCGCTTCTGAAAGGGCTTCGATAGTGCGAATATCTGGTGTATCGAATTTTTCGAGAGTCTCATTTTCTAAACGGTTTTCAACCTCAGGGATCATGGAAGTGGCACGCTCCACATTCGCTGAATACCCGCACGAATCACATACTGCTACGTCGTCTTCTCCGGCAGGGGATTCAACCATAAACTCGACTGAGTCACTTCCACCCATAGCACCTGATGAAGCTTCTACAGGAATTGCGTGCAGGCCGAGACGAACGAAAATACGTTCGTAGGCTTGATGGTGGAGGTTGAAGGAATTGTCTAAACCTTCGTCATCTATGTCTATGGAGTAAGAATCTTTCATATCAAACTCTCTGACTCTTAGAAGTCCTGATTTAGGTCTTGGTTCATCTCTAAATTTTGTTTGTATCTGATACCACATTTGCGGGAGGTCCCGATAGGAAGACAACTCAAGAGCGACAGTAGCTACGACTTCCTCATTGGTCATCGCCATTACCTGGTCTGCACCCTTACGGTCTACAAATCTAAACATGTCATCCCCGATTGCGTCCCAGCGACCTGATTTCTGCCAAACACTTGCAGGGTGTATGGCAGGAAGCATGACTTCCTGCGCACCTATCAAATCCATTTCCTCCCGAAGGATTTTTACAATTTTCTTATTGACTCTCCAAGCGAGAGGAAGCATCGAATAATGCCCAGATTGCAACTGTCTTATGAAACCGCCACGAACCAACAATTGATGACTAATTGCTTCCGCTTCAGCTGGTGCTTCACGAAGAGTGGGTATGAAAAGAGATGTCCAGCGCAATTGTTAACCTTTTGATAAATTTTTTGATACAGCAATATCTTAGATGATTTAGCCCGACGTAGTTGAATTGTTATATAGCTGACAGAATCAATGTATGAGTGAAATTAACATTGAAGAAATTAAAGTCGAACTGTCTGAGTGGATTCAAGACAATTGGGATCCAAATATAACTGTTTCAGAATGGTGGAAGCGTCTCGCTGATGCCGGTTGGTCAGCAACTTCTTTGCCTGTAGATGCAGGAGGTAGAGGCTGGGGTCGTGCAGAAACAGGAATGGTCAAGTCGACTCTTTTTACTCACGACGTAATCGGTCCTCCTACAGGATTAGGAATGATGCTTGCAGCTCCTACAATTGCAATGCACGGCAACCCTGATCAGATTGAAAGACTTATACCTCCGATAATCGATGGTTCCTTAGCCTGGTGTCAGTTGTTCTCAGAACCAGGTGCAGGATCAGATTTAGCAGGACTTCAAACTCGAGCAATTAAAGATGGGGACGAATGGATAATAACCGGACAAAAAGTTTGGACATCGGGTGGACATCTAGCTGAAAAAGGAATGCTGATAGCCAGAACTGACATTGATGCTCCGAAGCATCAGGGTATTACTTATTTTGCTTTTGATATGGATCAACCAGGTGTTGAAGTTAGGCCCCTAAAAGAAATGACCGGTCGTGCTTTATTCAACGAGGTTTTCATCGATGAAGCGCGAGTTTCAAACGATGATGTGATTGGCGGAATCGGCAATGGTTGGGCAGTTGCAAACACAACACTCATGGTCGAACGATCAAGTTTGGGAAGTGGTGGACCAGAGCCAGTAGCGGTACCTGCAGGAACAAAAGCAGGTCGACTAGAGAAAAAAGTCGGTGAATATGTTCTAAACGCCGGAGGGAATATCGAAAGTGATGGCGGACGTGGGTTAGACATCAGATGGCTTTCAGATTTAGCTCAAAAAGTCGGATCCTCAGGCGACCCCGTAGTTAGACAAGAAATCGTCAAGTTACACATATTGGGCGAAGTAAATCGTTTAAACATGCTTCGAGCTAAAGCAGGGGGCAGCAAAACAGGAGCTGAAGGTAATTTGGCCAAGTTAGCCATGAGCGAACTCGTGCGAAGAAGTAGAGACGTAGGGAATCTGATCATCGGTGCCGATGGCATGTTGAGCAGTTCTTCGAGTTCATTTGACGGCAGAGTGCAGGAAGCAACGATTTTCAGCCCTGCTCCTTCAATCTATGGAGGCACTGATCAGGTCCAAAGAAACATTGTTGGGGAAAGAGTACTAGGCCTTCCAAAAGAACCAGGACCAAGCAAAGAAACACCCTTTAAAGAACTGCTACAGAACTAACTTGGTTTAAAAGTTTGAAAAGCTGTTAACTAAGACTTGACGGACCTCTTTAGGGGCTTCAGTCATCGACATGTGGCCCACTCCATCCAACTCAACAACCATAGGGTTTGTTAGTGCATCAATAAGAGGTTGAGCAGCACGTCTTGGAGTCATTTTGTCACGCGAACCAAGAATCAAAGTTGTTGGACATTTAACAGATTGTGCCTGTTTAAGGGTTTCTTCATAGCTGGAGCAAATTGAAAGGTCGAGGCTTAATATTCCTGGTTTAGAGTTTTCTACCACAGCAGTAGCTCCCCCGATCATCCAAAGTCCAGGGGTTGGGTTTCCACCTATGTGTTGGTCGGGACCATGACCCCAACCGGCTATAAAACTAGCTCCTTTAGGCAAGTTGTCATCAGCAGCTGTTTGCAAGTCAGGGTGAACAGGCATTCCTTCAGCTACAGCAATTAGTGTCGCCGACAAAACAGAGTCAGGGTGGTTCGCAGCGGTTGCCAAAGCTATAAATGAACCCATTGAGTGTCCAACAATATGGGCTGGCCCTCCGAGTCGTTCGATAACAGAAGAAATCCAGTCAGCCATTTCATTAATCGTTTCCAAAGGAGGCCCTTCAGTGCCGCCATGAGCTGGAAGATCTACAGCAAAACACCTGTAACCATGGTGTGAGAGGAAACGTGTTTGTTGAAACCACACAGTTCTGTCCATGCCTGCACCATGAATTAAAATAACCAGAGGATCCTTTTCGTTCATTTCCTCTAAATCAATACCACCGTTGGCTGCACTGAAATGACTGTCTGCAAGGTTAATAAGCATGATGATTTAACGTTGTGAAGCTTTAAGAGCTCGATCTAGGTCAGCACATATGTCAGTTGGGTCTTCAAGGCCAACTGAAATTCTTACAAGATCTTCTCCGATTCCAGCAGTCAATAGATCTTCGGCACTCATTTGTTGATGTGTAGTAGAAGCAGGATGGATAACTAATGTTTTAGCGTCACCAACATTTGCTAAATGGGATGCAAGTTCAACTGATTCGATAAATTTCTTGCCGGCTTCACGACCACCAGAAATTCCGAAACTAAGTATCGCACCGGAACCCTTTGTATATAAACGTTTTGCCAGTTCATGATCAGGGTGACTTGGATGATCAGGGTGACGAATCCACTCAACGGCATCATGTTTATCAAGAAGTTCGAGAACACTATGAGTGTTAGAAACATGTTTTTGCATACGAAGAGGAAGTGTTTCGATTCCTTGAAGAAGGTAGAAGGCATTAGAA
>JASLTU010000029.1:0-17152 GCA_030742755.1 Acidimicrobiales bacterium
TTTGAATCAGCAGCTAAGAGCCTGATTTTTCTGCCCATGGCAATTTCTTTCGTGGGGGCGGGAATCATATGGAAGTTCATGTACATCGCAAGGCCACCTCAAAAGCCACAGACAGGTTTACTCAACGCAATCTGGGTCGGACTGGGAAAACTTACCCCTGGGAGCGCAGGCCAATTTATTGGGGTCGCACTCCTTTTACTAGCCACTGCAGGGCTTGTAGCTTTAAGCATTTTTGGTATTCGAAGAAAACAAAGTGGAATATCAATAGGATCACTCTTCGTATCTGTACCAATTTTATGGATTCTTTACAGGCTGCTAGGTCCAGGTTTGGGAGGAGTTGAAGAGGGGGCTAGAGGTTTGCCGATAGCGAAGCCAATACTTTTTGTTCAGGAAGGTCCATTTAACAATGTTTGGTTAATGGTGGTATTGATCTGGATTCAGACAGGATTTGCAATGGTAATACTTTCTGCAGCTATCAAAGCTGTTCCAGGTGACTTAATAGAAGCAGCACGGGTCGATGGTGCGAATGATAGACAAGTGTTTTTCCATGTGACCCTACCTACAATCACGCCGACTATAAGTGTCATAGTCACAGCGTTAATAGTTTTAGTTATGAAAGTTTTTGACATTGTTCGAGTCATGACTAATGGGAATTTCGGAACACAAGTAATAGCAAATGAGATGTGGCAAAAAACTTTCACAGAATTTAACCTAGGTCTCGGATCAGCTCTCGCAACAGTTCTATTCCTTGCAGTGGTGCCTGCTATGGCCCTAAATGTACGCAGAATGCAACGGAGTGCGATTCAATGATTACCGACACTCAGAAATCACAAGTTTTACAAGGCACGAATCCCGTAGATCGGGTGGGAAAGTTTGTTTATCGCTTGTTAAAAGCCATTCCGGTATGGGCTTTGTGGCTTTTGGTTATCGTCTGGACAATTCCGGCAGGTAGTTTGTTCGTCAATTCATTTAGAACCAGAGACGCCCAAAGGTCGACCGGATGGTGGACGTCTTTCACTGAGGGCGGCTGGACTTTTGACAATTACATAAACGTGTTTTCTTCACGACAATCAGGAGGTTTGTGGCAGGCACTAATCAATTCTTTTGCCATAGCAACCCCAGCTACGATTATTCCAGTAGCTATCGCAGCAATGGCAGCATATGCGTTCGCTTGGATCCCTTTTAAAGGTCGCGAATGGCTCTTTATTACGATTGTGGCTTTAATGGCATTACCAAATCAGGTAGCCCTTCTGCCTCTATTGCAATTATTTGCTGGAGGTGCACATTGGACAATTCCAAATACAGGAATGGTAATAACGTTATTTCCAGATTTGGACTTAGCAGGTACTACAACAGCTGTGTGGTTGACTCACACAGCTTTTGCTATGCCTTTCGCAATTTTCTTATTACATAACTATATTTCCTCCCTACCGAAAGAACTTTTTGAAGCAGCACGCATCGACGGAGCTGACCACTTCACTATTTTTTGGCGTCTTGTAGTGCCACTATCGGTACCTGCTCTTGCAGCATTTACAATTTTCCAATTTTTATGGACATGGAATGATTATCTAGTCGCATTAACAATGGTTGGAGGAAATGGAGCTAGCTATCCGGCAACTATAAATATTGCTTCAATGGCAGGTGAGTTTGGTATGAAAGAACACGTGCTTTCAGCAGGAGCTTTTGTGCAAGCAGGGGTTCCATTACTCGTTTTCTTCTTTTTGCAAAGATATTTTGTTCGTGGTCTGCTTGCAGGCTCAGTTAAGTCATAGTCTTTTGTTGAGTCATAGAATTTCAACAAAATGAATCGGAGAATTTATGTCTGAAAATCTTGTTCAACAAGAACCAAGAACTCTTAGCAAAGACTTACCGCCAGTAGGTCCGATAGCTTTCGGGCTTTGGCGCTACACCACAGACAAATTAGATGACGCAACGAAACTTTTAGAGACGGCTATTGAACTTGGAATGAATCTAATAGACAACGCTGATGTCTATGGTTTTGATTGGGGTGGAGAAGGTTTTGGTGCATGCGAAGAACTGTTAGGGCAAGTCTTAGCTGCGAGCCCGCATTTACGTGATCAGATAGTTCTTTCAACAAAAGGAGGTATTATCCCGCCAATTCCTTACGATTCGAGTCCAAAATATTTACGTTCTGCTTGTGAAGAATCGTTGAGAAGACTACAGGTTGAACAAATAGATTTATATCAGATTCATCGACCTGATATTTATACACACCCTTCAGAAGTCGCTCAAACACTTGATTCATTAGTAGCAGAAGGGAAAATAAAAACTGTCGGAGTTTCAAATCATACACCTGAGCAAGTTTCTGCTCTTTCCAACTATTTGCAGTCACCTCTTGTTACCACACAGCCAGAGTTCTCAGTAAATTGTCTCACACCTTTAAGGGATGGAACTTTTGATCAATGCTCATCTGAAAATATTATTCCTTTAGCTTGGAGCCCATTAGCAGGTGGAAAACTTGCTACAGGGGAGGGTATAAGAGTTGAATTGCTTGAGTTATTAGATGAAATAGCGGAAAGAGAGTCAGCGGATAGAGCAGCTGTTGCAATTGCTTTCGTTCTGTCTCACCCAACAAAGCCAGTAGCTATTGTTGGCACTCAGCAAACATCACGATTGAAAAAAATAGCTAAAGCGGTTGAGGTTAGCTTGAACAGAGATGATGTGTACAACCTCATAGAAGCATCAGATGGGGTGCCTTTACCTTGAGAGAAGAAATTCGATTTGGAGTTATCGGCACAGGGATGATGGGGATTGAACACATTGAAAATCTTCAACTGATTGAAGGAAACATCATCACAGCTATTTGCGACCCAAATGAAAGGTCATTAGAAACAGCCAACGAATTAACTGGAGGTAAAGCTAGTTGCTTCAATAGCCACCAAGACCTTCTAGAGAACGGAAAAGTTGATGCTCTTGTTGTGGCCACTCCAAATATGACACATACCGAAATACTTATTGATGTATTAGATACCAAGATCCCCGTAATGATCGAGAAACCGTTATGCATAACAGCTCAAGATTGCGCAAAAGTTATCGCTGCTGCCGACGATGATGCAATGGTGTGGGTTGGACTTGAATATCGTTACATGCCAGCTGTTTCAGAACTTATTAAACGTGTAAACGAAGGAATCATTGGCCCTATCCGTATGGTTTCTATTCGTGAACACAGATTTCCATTTCTAGAAAAAGTAGAAAATTGGAACCGGTTCAATTCTAATACAGGTGGAACCCTTGTGGAGAAATGTTGCCACTACTTCGACTTGATGAACCTGATAACCAAAGACTTACCTGTGAGGGTCATGGCTTCAGGTGGGCAAGATGTAAATCATCTGGATGAAAAGTACGGAGGAAAAGTTCCAGACATTTTAGACAACGCCTATGTAATCGTAGAGTTTGAGTCGGGTGCGCGTGGAATGCTTGATTTGTGTATGTTCGCAGAAGCAACCCGAAATCAAGAAGAAATTTCTGTAGTGGGGGATCAGGGAAAAGTTGAAGCTTTGGTCCCAGAGTCTGTTGTAAGGACTGGCATTCGTGGCGAACACTGGATTGGCTCGGTTAAAGAAGAACATTCAGAAAATCCTGAAATCATGCACGAAGGCTTACACAGTGGAGCGTCCTATATAGAACATTTGAGGTTTCGTGAAGCACTTTTGCAAGGGATAAAACCCGAAGTTGGTCTCAAAGAAGGATTTTGGTCGGTAGCTGTTGGAGAGGCAGCACAACTATCCATTAAGAGGAAATCAAGCGTAGAGATAGACGAGGTAATAGAAGGAACAGGAATAAAGAGATGAATGACTCACATAAAAAACCTGAAGTTTCTTGGTTTGGTTCACTCTGCGATGATGACTATGAATTTTTAGGTGTTGTCAATCCTGAACTTAAAAGTTCATGGGAGCATTGCCGCAACATAGTTACATGTGCAGAAGAAAACGGTTTTGACAACATACTTCTACCTTCTGGTTACAAACTTGGAATCGATGCAACAGCTTTTGCGTCTGCAGTTTCAGTAGCTACAAATCGGATCAGACTTCTGCTAGCTGTAAGAATGGGTGAACTTTGGCTACCGCAATTAGCAAGACAGATGGCCACAATCGATCAAATGTCAGGAGGAAGATTGACGATCAATATCATTTCGAGCGATCTTCCGGGACAAGAGCTTGAATCTGAGCCTAGGTATACAAGAACCCGCGAGTACATGAAGGTCTTAAGGGAACTTCTTAATGGAAACTCTGTTAACTACCACGGCGAATTCGTAGATTTAGAGATCGAAACTCCAAGAGCCAGAACGGTATCGGGGAAGTGCCCTCCTTTTTATTTCGGAGGTTTTTCTGAAGCAGCGAAAGACACAGCAGCGATGGAAGCCGATGTTTTTCTAACTTGGCCAGACACAGTAAAAGGAGTTGAATCTATAGTTTCCGATATGAGAAAACGAGCCTCAGATTATGGTCGAGAACTGAAATATGGTTTAAGAGCCCACGTAATTGTGAGGGAAAGCGAAAAAGAAGCACGTGAGGCTGCAAATCGATTGATAAGTCAAATAGATGACCAACAAGGCGAAGCCATCCGCAATCTTTCTCTAGATGCAGTATCAGTTGGTGTGTCTAGACAAACAGAACTACGTGAAAATTCTGATGACGATGGTTTTATCGAAGAGAATCTATGGACAGGTATAGGACGTGCCCGAAGTGGTGCAGGAGCTGCGATAGTGGGAGATCCTGATCAGGTAAAAGAAAAACTTGACAACTATATGAATGCAGGTATCGACGCATTCATCCTTTCTGGTTATCCACATATTTCAGAATGTGAGTCATTCGGTAAAAAAGTTTTATCGAAGATAGAACATACTCCACTAACTTAGGAACAAAATTTTCTTTATGACCTGATAGCTAAACGTGTTTCAGGGTCAAAAAAATGAATTCTTTCGGTATCTACAGAAATTTCTATTTTTTCTCCGGGTTTGGTTTGGCTACGAGGATCCACTCTCGCAACCATTAGAGGGTTCTCGTCAAGATCTTTGAGAGCATCAGGATCACCTGCATCTACTGCTTTTGCATCTAATGGAAAATGAACTAGAAGATCTGATCCTAAAGCCTCTGTTAACTCAGTTACAGCAGACAGTACAGGTAAGTTTTTATTGCTGGAAATATTTGCGTCATCCATTGCTTCTGGGCGGATGCCGATTACCACAGTTCTTCCGTCATACTGAGCGAGAGAGCGTCTGTTCTCCACAATGCCTCTTGCGAGAGGCATTGTGGTGCTTCCAATTTGTAAAGCCCATTCTCCATTGTCGTTCGTAAGCTTCGCTTCCCGAAGGTTCATCGCAGGGGCACCAATAAATCCTGCTACGAAAAGATTCTCTGGTTTTTCATAAAGAGAAGATGGATTGTCAATTTGTTGAAGGACACCGTCTTTCATGACTGCAACTCTGTCACCCATGGTCATTGCTTCCACTTGATCGTGTGTTACGTAAAGGGTTGTTGCTTCAAGTCTGTGCTGAAGGCGAGTGATTTCTGCACGCATTTGAACTCGTAATTTTGCATCCAGATTTGATAAAGGTTCGTCCATCAAAAAAACAGAAGGGTCGCGAACTATTGCTCGGCCCATAGCGACTCTTTGTCTTTGGCCACCAGATAGTTGTGCAGGTTTATTTTTCATCAGCGGTTCAAGTTCGAGAATTTTTGCGGCTTCTGAAACTTTGGAATCAATTTCTTGCTTTGATAAACCAGAAAGTTTAAGTGCAAAACCGATATTTTTTTCAACATCGAGGTGAGGGTAGAGAGCGTAATTTTGGAAAACCATTGCAATATTGCGATCTTTTGGTTCCACATCGTTCATTAGGTCACCATTAATCGAAAGGTTGCCTGAAGTAATTTCTTCTAATCCTGCAACCATTCTCAAGGCAGTTGATTTCCCACAGCCTGAAGGTCCAACAAGAACAAGAAATTCTCCATCAGCTATATCGATATTCAGTTCATCAACTGCTTTGAAACCGTTCGGATAAATTTTAGTAAGTCCTTCTAGGGACAGTTCAGCCACAGCGTTAATCTTTCTTATTTATGAGCTTTAGACACTTCTAAGGTTAGCTGTCTAAGCTAACTGTACGTTTGGTGAATCTCCATCCTTCATCTGTTTTAGTTAGTTCATCAGAGTAAGCACCACTTGTCATAAAGGTAGGAGGGGAGCCTGCGCTCACCAAGAGTAGATAGCAGCTAGCGGTCGCTGAATCTCCATCAATTTCAACAACTTGGTTATTTGTCCAATGCCTGACACCTTTGATTAGTTGAGGGAAACTGTCACCTGAAGTTACAAGCGAGCTTCTGCCTGCAATTGGGTCACTCCCAGGCATTTCCAATACCCCATCTTCAGTAAAAGTTGCAGCAAAAGCTTCTCCATCTCCTGAATCTGCTGCTTGGTTATATCGATTAGTGAGGTGATTAATTTCTATTATGTCTTCCGCGCTCATAGATCTCCTTAAATGTGATTACAACATTCTGCCCGACTGTAGGAACTATCAACCAGTTGGCTTAGTCAAATGTGATTTGATTTTTCAGATAGTATCCATTTTTTAGCTTCTTCAGAAGAAACCCAATTAATGGAGTTATTTATAAGTTTTCTAAAATTTGGATCCTCATAAGCGGTTGGCCCATCACCTAACTGAATATATGCAATAGGAGAAAGATGTTCATAGCGAACCCAGGCCACCAAATCGCTCCCTTTCGGATGCTTCCATGTCCGGTTGGAATTCATTTCTCCTTTCATTGCTAGAGAAGAAGAATAGAAATTTGAAGAATTTTCGAAATCAAGATTTGATCGGAGAAGAGGAGTGACTGAATCTTCTAAAACAGGACAGATGTAAGCTTCGTCGGTGATGGTAAAACTTTTAGGGATGCCTTTACAAACAGGGTGGTCTGAATCCACCACACTAATTTCTTGAGGTGCATCAAATAGATAGCCTGAATCTGGGTAATTAATTCCATGAAGCGATCCGGGCTGGTAATGAAACCTGCCTCCGATCACATCTGCGTATCGTTCCCACGAAGGCCAACCAGCAATTGCGTGGTGAAGAAAAACTAAACCTTGGCCTTTTTCAAGTAACTGTTCAAAGTTCTCTTTATATTCACTAGTCGGATCGGTAATTTTAACTGGTAAATCCGTATTTCTTTTTAGTTCAATTCCAGGGATGTCATAGAAAACTATCGCATCAATATCTCGACATTTTTCTGGGTTTAGCAAGCTAGAAGCTTTTGGTTGTTTTTCGTGAAACCAGTCAACGTTTTCGAATGAATTGAAAATTTCGAAGAACGGATCTGCTTCAAATGGATGACCTCCTGTGATAACCAAAACCTTTTTCTTCAAGTAAGTGTCCCAGCGTCTAACATTGCATTGATAGTCCTTTCAGCGGTTGTTTCAACCAGTTTCCCTAGTCTTGGGTCATCAGAGTTACCCAAAAGGGGAAGGGCGCAAGCTATGACGATGCCAAAAAACAATGACTCTTTGTATCCCACAAGGTCATGAGGGTAATTATCAAGTAGTTCAGATTCATGCAATCTGCGTTCTTCAGTTGTTAGACACTGACACATACAGTATGCGATATCCCACGCAGGTGGACCTGTGCCAAAACCCTGCCAGTCGATTATTGTGACTCCTTGATTACTTATCACCAGGTTGTCTGGTTTGACATCGCCGTGGACAATGGTTTGATCCAAGGTGTTCAGATAGTTCATGGTTTCAAGGAATCTCTCTAGAATGTTTATTTCCTTTAATGGCTCAACGAGTTCACCGCATATTTTTTGAAGAACAGGCCAACCCTTTTCGATCATAATTGTCAGATTGTTGATTCTGTGCTGCGAGATCATCGTTTGAACCCATGGTGTATCAATTAAATCTCTTCCTTGGGTGTGGAGTTTTGACAGTTCTGCAAGAGTTTGCCGCGTGTAGTCAACGCCTATGCCACTTATAGTGTCTGATTCTTTTACGGGTTCTAAATACTCCAAGAGCATTATGAAGTAGGCACTAGATGGGTCATAGGCCGACGCGAAAAGCTTCGGGAGATGTATATCTAACTTTGGTGCTAGCTCGTGATAGAACTTGATTTCTCTTTCGAATAACCCCGATCTTTTTGCAGCATTGAGGGCTTCTTGCCTATTGGCTGCAAATTTCGCGACTACTTGTTCGCCATTTTCTAGAGATACGAGAACTAGGTCTCCGAGGTTGCCTTTTCCTCCTCCAATCGGATTCATTTCAAAACTCTCAATAGGTCTACCCAATGCACTGGAAAGCCATTCTCTGGTTAGATCATCGGGAGATGTCGGAAAGGTAACTTCCATTAGTAATTTGCGAGTCCTCCATCGAGCGAAATTGTTCCTCCGCTGAATCCAGCACCTTCTTCTGAGGCTAGGAGGAGCGCGAAAGCAGAGATTTCTTCGACAGTTACAGGCCTTTGTATAGCGGTGTCTTTTGTATATAGAGCAATTACATCGGCTACTTCAGTTAGTCCCGAAGCAGCTCCTGATTGATTTTCAAGCATGTCTGTATGCACCAGACCTGGGCAGATGGAATTGATTGTTATGCCTTCTGTGCCGACTTCTTTTGCAGCTGATTTAACGAACCCATTGATTGCATGTTTGTTAGCTGTATATCCGGCGATGTTTGCTTTGCCGCGTTTGCCCTCTATAGACGAAATAGCAATTATCCTTCCTGTTTTACGTGGGATCATATGCCAGAGTGCTTTACGGGTTCCTCGAAAAACATGATTCAGATTGAAATCGAGTTCGAATTGCCATTCTTCGTCAGAAAGTTCGATTACCGGAGCAGTGTCACCCACTCCACCTGCATTTAAAACCATGATGTCGAGTTGACCGAAATTTTCAATGGTGAAGTCAACTAGACCTTCTACAACTTCTTTTTCGGTCACACTTCCTGGATAGAAGAGAACATCTTCACCAGCTTCCATTTCATCAAGCGCCCGTTGTCCTTTTTCGTCATTGCGACTGTTTATTACTACTTTTGCTCCTTCTGCTATGAATCTTTCTGCTATTGCACGTCCGATACCTCGGGTTCCACCAGTTATCGCTGCAACTTTTCCCTCTAGTTTTTTCTCCATGTTCTACCTTTTTATCTAATGTATTATTCGGTCAAAATCTATTGTGGTCTTTCAATGCTTCAATGCTTCTTCGGGTCATGACAGTTGCGAGTTCCTTGACACGTTCCTCTTTTTCGTCACTAATTAAAGGAAGGGAACAAGCCACAACTAATCCATAAAGTATCCCATCTACATAACTTTCAAATAGTTCGGTTTTATCTACTTCTTTACCAGCGGTTTTGAGTGCATTGACATAATGGTCCAAGAGTAGTTTTTCGTTCTTGCGGCGTGAATCAACCGTTAAAGACATGGTTATAAAGTATGACAAATCAAATCCAGCGGGTCCCTTAGATGCACCTTGCCAATCAACGAGAAAAACCCTGTTGCCTTCACGGGTGAAAAGAAGGTTGTCTGCTCTTAGATCTGAGTGAATTAATGTTTCAGGATAATTTGATAGTGCTTCTAGCATTTCATGAAGACGGCTCGTGATTTTTTTTCCAAAGGATATTTCGTCTTTGGTTAGCTCTCCATTTAGTAACTCGCAAAGAGGATCCCATCCCGCATTTGCAATAAATGAGAGACTGGATTTTCTTCCACTGGGTTTTGGGAGCCATTCTATTTTCTTTAAATCTGGGTTTTCCCACCATTTGGAATGCAAAGAAGCAACTTCATCGAGTACGAGAGAAGCTTGCTCAAGAGAAATTCCCTTAATTTGATCCACGCTCTCATCTACATCGACCGCTTCTTGGATTAGTAAAAAGTTTTCAGTTTCTGGGTCATACCAACCTGAGTGGAATTGCGGGGTATTTACAGGTGTGATCGAGGCGAGTTCATCGTAAAAGCGAAGTTCACGTTCATTATTGTTCCCCCTTTTAGTGTTTGCTCTACTCCCTTCCCTAAGAGCGGGAATTTTGCAAACAAGATTTTGGTTTTCTTTATTGCCATCTGAATAGGAAATATTTAGAAGCAATACAACTCCAAGCATGCCTCTGTCACTGCCAATGCGTTTGTAGCTAAAAGAGCTAACTTCCTTTCCAAGACTTTCTGAGAGGAAATCTTCAGTTAGTTCCTCAGGGGAGATAGGGAAGGGAGGATTCCTTAACATGGGCTATTCAACAGGATCGCCTGCGAGTATTACTCTGTGCATTATTCGAGCTTCACTGTAGTCAGGTGTTGCGTAGTGTTGGACACTTCTGTTGTCCCAGACTGCTATATCTCCTTCTTCCCAGGTGAATCTGAATTGTAGTTCTGGTCGTAGAGCTAGATCACAGAGCATCGGCAGAACGGCTTCATTTTCAATGTCGTTAAGTTCGTTTATTTTCTTGGTGAAAAGTCTGTTCACAAATATGCATTTCTCTCTGGTCACGGGATGGGTTCTAACTACTGGATGCGAGACGGCTTCTTCGGGAATAATTTTTGAAATTCTGTCTGCTGATTTTTTGAGTTTAGACCCTCCGTGGTGTACAGCTGTTAGGCCGTCTATAAAACTTTGAGTTTCTGATGAGAGAGAGCTAAAAGCTGCAGACATGCTTGCGAATAAGGTGTCTCCTCCAGAGCTAGGCAATTCAACTGCTTGCAACATGGTTCCCCTTGGAGGCATCTCTAGCCATGTGGCGTCAGTATGCCAGGTTGAGGTGCCACTTTTTATACCTCTTCCTTTTTCATTTGCTATTTTGTGGACGATTTCACTTTCTGCTGTTGCAGGGGCAAAATCGAAAGGTACTGGCTCTCCAAAGATTGATGCAGCGGCTATTTGTTGTTCATTATCGAGGTTCTGGTTTTTAAAAAATAAGGCTCCATGTTTATGCCATGCTGAAAGCAACTCATCGGTTTCATCGCTCCCAATTGGGCAAGACAGATCGATATCTTCGACGAAAGCACCAACAAGACTGTTTGTAGGGATGATTTTCATTTTCTCTTCTCTTTATATCGATTATTCAACAGGATCGCCTGCGAGTACAACCCTGTGCATTATTCGAGCTTCGTTGTAGTCAGGTGTTGCGTAGTGTTGGACACTTCTGTTGTCCCAGACTGCTATATCTCCTTCTTCCCAGGTGAATCTGAACTGAACTTCAGGCCGCAAAGGAAGATCACAAAGCATAGGTAGAAGAGCTTCATTCTCCTGAGTGCTGAGTTCGTTAATTTTTTGAGTAAACAGCCTATTCACAAAGATGCATTTCTTTCCTGTCGAAGGATGGGTTCTAACTACAGGGTGAGTAACCCCATCCGAAGGGATTTTTTTTGCAATCATATTAATTCCAAGTTTTGAGCCTCCGTGATGGACAGCTGTCAAACCAGTGACAAAATTCTGAGTTCTACTTGAAAGTGAATCAAAAGCATTTGACATGCATGCAAATAACGTGTCCCCACCAGAACTCGGCAATTTAATTGCTTGCAGGATGCTTGCTCTTGGAGGTTCTTTGAGCCATGTAGCATCACTATGCCAAGTAGCTGATCCGCCGGAGAATATTCCTTTTTCATGGACTAGTTTGGAAACTATTTTATTTCCTTCTGTCGTTGGAGCGAAATCATAAGGTACTGGTTCTCCAAAGATTGATGCAGCGGCTATTTGTTGTGCGTCATCGAGGTTCTGGTTTTTAAAGAATAAGACTCCATGTTTATGCCATGCTGAAAGCAACTCATCGGTTTCATTGCTCTCAATTGGGCAAGACAGATCGATATCTTCCACGTAAGCACCAACAAGACTGTTTGTAGGGATGATTTTCATTTTTTCTACTTTTTTGTTTTATTTCATATAAAAAGTCATTGAGTTAACTTATTCCTTGAACGAAATGCTATGTTCAAAAAATGAATGAACCAAACATACTGCTAATAGTTTCTGACCAAGAAAGACAAAGAGACTGGCTCCCAGATGATTTTATACTTCCTGCACGTCAGAGGATCATAGATAACGGGATCGAATTCACGAGTCATTACACGCACTCTTCTCCTTGTTCACCGTCAAGAGCGACTCTTTTTACTGGTGAATACATGGCGAGTCATGGTGTAACTGAAAATTCAAGTGCTCCGACAAATACTCAACTTTCAAAAGATGCTGCAACTTTAGGAAAAATCCTGAGAGACAAGGGCTACTACACGGCTTATAAAGGCAAATGGCATTTGGAGGCGACACCAACCCCAGATATGGAAGCTTATGGTTTTAGCGACTGGGAAGGTAATGACATGTCATTTTGGGGACTTGCTGGAAGCGGAACTGAATACGACGAGCCAATCGCAAGGGATGCCGCAGATTGGATAAGGAGTCACGGTAATGATGATGCTCCATGGTTCCTCAGCGTTGGTCTTGTGAATCCACACGACATTATGTGGTTTCCAATAGACCAGCCTTGGTACTGGGAGAAAGATCCAGAATATTACGCAAAAGCTGTGGAAAGGCTTTCACAACGAGATTGGGGGAGGGAAAATAATCTTCCTGGATTTCCTCACGAAGTTGAAAGAATTTTTTCGGAACTACCACCTAATTTTGATGATGATCTTTTCACTAAACCAGATGTTCATAGAAGGTGGATGGACGTATTAACTAGACGTTCAATCCCAGGTGAGATGAAAAGAGATGATCCTGACATTTGGCTTAGAGCGCTTGATTATTATGCGAAATTGCATGAACTTAACGACCAGTGTGTGGGTCATGTCTTATCCGCTTTAGATGATGTTGAAGCATGGGAAAACACTATTGTTGTTTTCACTTCAGATCATGGAGATCAATGTGGGTCTCATACCCTTCGATCCAAAGGGCCTTGGAACTATCAGGAGACGATGAGAATACCTTTATACATTTCAGCACCTGGAATAGCTAAGCCAGGGTCGAAGACTGATTCTTTGACATCGCATGTTGATCTAGCTAGGACGATTCTTGAATTCGCAGGAGTGGAACCTGATGATCATCCAACTTATATAGGAGAATCCCTTTCTCCGGTTTTTGAAGACTCTTCAGCGAAGATACGTGATTATGTTCTTTTTAATCAAGAATGGCCTTGGTATCCAGGTGTTGAGCAATGCCGATATGCGAGTTCAGGAATTTTTGATGGAAGGCATAAATACTGTCGGTATTACGGCATTGGTGGCGGATTCGATACCCATGGCAATCAGTCGGGTGAAGCGGAAATGCTTTTTGGTCGTGATGCTTCTTTTGATGAGCATGACCACGAGATGTATGACCTTCAAGAAGACCCACATGAGCTAGTGAATTTGGCTGTCGATCGGTCACGAAGAGAAGAATTACGGTCTAAATTTTCAGAATTGCGAACAATTGAACATGAGTTCTACGGAAACGGGTTCTAATTTTTTTAGAGGGAAATAACTTGTCCGCCCTTACGCGTTGTTTGCCATTTGAGTACGCGGCGTTCCGCCAAGCCAATCACCCCGTTCAATGCAAGTGCAACTATCGCCAGAACCAACATTAAAGCAAAAGCGGAGCCCATATTAAACATATTTGTGCTGACTAATAGTCTTTGTCCAAGTCCGCGTTTTGAGGCTATAAATTCACCAAAGACTACAGAAAGCATTGAGTAAATTGCAGCAAGTCTAAGGGCTCCGAAAACTGCTGGCATTATTCCAGGGATAATCACTTTTTTAAATAGTTGAGATTTATTAGCTCCCATTGTTGTCGCAAGCGTATTTAGATCAGGATCCACAAGACCAACTGAAGAAGTTGTAGGCATTTGGACTATGAAAAAGACGATGATTGTAGCTAAAGCAATTTTTGAACCCATATCAACGCCATACCAAAGAATTAAAATTGGAGCGAAAGCAATTTTAGGTACTGCATTTGCAAATACCAGAAAAGGACCAAAGACTTTTTGGAGTTTCGCAAAGTAACCGAGCATTACTCCCGCTATAAAACCAGTTGATCCACCTATGACGAAGCCCCAAATTGCCTCTTGAAGCGTAACCCAGAGGTCTTTCCAGAAACCTAAGTCGTGGTAATAGTCAGCTAAATATTTCCACACATCAGTTGGTACCGCATAAAAAATACGATTAATTTCTGGAAGTGGTTCAAATCCGAAAATTGTTATCGGTACACCTTTAAAAATTAGTTCGTACTGCCAAATAAGAAAGCCTCCCAATAAGACAGCGGAGCGTAATAATTGCGTAGGTAGATCAAATTGTCGGATTCTCCACTTCCAAACTTCACTTGAGTTTTCAGACGATTTCATCACGGAGCTCCCTCCAGATTCTTTGTTCGGTTTCTGTGAAAATAGGGTCGAATTTTAATGCATCTAAATCTCGTGGTCTGGGCATTGGAACGAGAGTGTCGGATTTAATTTTTCCAGGTCTAGCGGTCATTACTATCACGCGATCTGCAAGGAGCACTGCTTCTTCTAAATCGTGCGTAACAAAAATAACTGTCTTACCAGGGTTCGATTCCCACAAGGAGATGAATTCGGATTGAACTTTATGTCGGGTTTGGGCGTCCAGCGCACCGAATGGTTCATCTAATAACCATAAATCGGGATCGATAGCGAGAGTTCTTGCTATCGCCACACGTTGTTGCATGCCTTGAGAAAGCATTGACGGATAAGCCTCAGCAAAATCTTCAAGTCTTAGTTGAGTTAAAAGTTCCAGTGCCTTTTCAGATCTTTTTTGTTTTGATATTCCTCTGATCTCTAAGCCTAGTTCTACGTTCTGTTTAGCAGTTCTCCAAGGACTCAAAGCAGAACGAGCGAGCATGTAACCTATATCTCTACTCGGGCCGTCCACCTCTTCGCCATGGCGTTTAACGGATCCGATCGATGGTTTTATTAGACCTGCGAGCATATTTAAAATGGTTGTTTTACCGCAACCGCTCGGACCGACTATTGCTACGAATTGTCCTGCCGGTATTTCTAAACTTGTATTGTCAACGGCGAGAACCGTTTCTTTCCGAGGATCGCCGTCTCCAAACTCCAGAGAGACATCTTCTAATGAAACTGCAGCTGATCCCATTTTTAGTTTCCTTTATAGTCCGTCTTTGAATATACACGTAACTGAAACCGGCCGGACCCTTTTGGGCCCGGCCGGTAACCAGTTTTTAGTTTTGTTTGCTGAAATTATTCAGCGAAACCAATGCTCATGTCAATGAACTCGTTAGTGAACAAGTCGCTTGCGTTGGTAGTAGTAACACTCATACCTGCCGCAACCATCTTGTCGATCACACCTTGGATTCTGGATTCCTCCATGTTTCCAACGGTTGAGTCCGGTCCATTTGCATGAAGACCGAGTTCATTCATAGTCGCAACTGAGTACTCACCCAATTCCGTTGAGTAAACCCAGAAGGAACCAAATGTGTCAACAGCGTCAACGATTATCGCGTTAGCCCTTGCAGGGTTAGACGAGAAGTTGATAACTGACTGCTGAACAACTGGAACGAACAATTCGAGACATGCTCTCATGTCTTCCATGTCAGCTGGTCGAACACCGATTGTCTGAGAGTAAACCTCAAATCCGGTGTCGTGAAGTAACTGGTATTCGACTTGCTTGCCCCACTCGGCAAATTCGTTCAAATACTGGTAAGGCTCAGCGGAAGCGAATCCCTGCTGAGCAATAGCACCATCAGCTGCAATGAACATAGCTGGTCCACCATCGTAGGAAGGATCAACCTGATCTGCTGAAACAACTCCTTCAGCTATCCACACTTCGATGAATACGCCACCAGCGAATACGTTGATTGTGATTCCCTGTTCACCAAGATCCGCGATGCTTTGAACATCTGGATAGGTGTTTGGATCCCACATGATCATCTGAGGATTCTTCTCCAACGGAGCTACAACAGAAATCAGAGGAGTGTCTTCCAACTGTGCTTGCGCTTCTGTGTTTGCGTATCCGAGATGGATTGAATCATCTGTGTACATGTAGGAAGCAACAGGAGACCAACCAATAGCTGGACCACCGGTGCGAACCTCAATATCGATTCCCAAAGGTGCGTTTCCTAGTTGACCAGGACCTCTAACAATCATGTTGTCAGCGTCGATTTCATAACCAGCGCCGATCATCTCATATAGGGCACCGTGCTCTGATTCTGGGAACCAGTCAGTCTGGATCACCAAAGGTGAAGGACAAGCAGCAGCTAAAGCTGTTACAAGCTTCGGTGGCACACCCTGGTCGGTGATAGCGAAATCAGCAAAGTTCATTGACTCGCTGATAAGTCCTCGACCAAGTGAGTAATCAACCACGTTTCCTATACGACTGGCGTCAAGAGTTCCATCAGTTAAGAAAGATCCCTTGTTCGCAGCGTGAACGTCAGCTGCCATATCGGCACTGACCAAAGCAACATTGTTTGCCATTACCTCAAGAACAGCATCGGTGTTTGCGTCATCTTGAAGCCACGCAATTGAAGCTTCTACAGCAGCTTGGTAAGCGGCAATAGTGTTCGGGTTAGCTGCAGCGAAATCGCGTGTAGCGGTTATCACCAATGAAGGCCAATCCAAAGAGCTTGGACCGTCTCCAGCAACTAGCGAGAACGGACGAGTACCAATTCCGTTCTTGACACCCATTGTCATGCCAGGCTCGAAAGTAATAGCCCAGTCAATCTCACCGGCTTCCATAGCGGCAATGGTTGTTCCACCAAGACCAGTAGCAATGTAAGTCGAGTTCTCAGGATCAAGTCCAGCTGACTCGAAAAGCTCACGTGCTATTTGCTCAGCGGCAGCACCACGGGCAACAACACCAACATTGGTGCCGTCAAGACCCTGCATGGTTGCTTCCCAATCACCGTCAACTACTGGCTGATCAGCATCTACGAGAATATCGAAGAAGTGACCATTCACCACTTGACTGAACATGACCAAGTCAAATCCAGCTTCACGAGAGACGAGCATGTTGTCAGGAGTGTTGATAGAGAAATCAGCTTCGCCAGAAATCATGGCTGCAGCTGTCGCCGGTCCTGAACCACAAGCAACTTTATCTACTTTTGTGAAACCAAACGATTCGAATACGCCCATATCAATGGCAACGAAGTTTGGTAAAGCGGTATAAGCAGGTGCTGTACAAACATTAATTTCAGTCACCTCAGGCGGAGCAAGAGAAGGAGCAGCTTCTGCTCCTCCGCTG